>NZ_JBEXID010000046.1:0-55442 GCF_040608395.1 Streptomyces sp. NPDC005181 | reverse complement strand
CTCTGACCCCTGCAAGATCACCGAAAGTAACCACCGCCGGTGGCCCGACCAGCAAGGCTCCATACCTCGACATACACAAAGGAATTGACAACCTCGTTAGGAACGGTTCGATGTCGCGCAGTACGTCGACGAAGAGCTCTTCCTTGCCGCTCCAGCGCCGGTAGATGGTGGCCTTGCCGACCTTCGCAGAAAGTCTTTGCCGAGTGGGCCCACTTCCCGGGGGCGGCCCGGGATGCCACCATGGAACCGGTCCGGGGACGCCGTCAGGGCGCCTCGAGATGACGAAGGAGCCGTTGGCAATGACGCTTGAGGCTGCGCAGAACCAGCCCGCAACCCCTGCGGGGGCCGCCACCGACAGCAGCAAGGCGCTGTACGGAGGCAAGAGCACCCGCCGCATCACCGTCCATGACATCGCCGCCGCCACCGAGCGCGGCGAGAAGTGGCCCATGCTCACCGCCTACGACGCGATGACCGCGTCCGTCTTCGACGAGACCGGTATCCCGGTCATGCTCGTCGGCGACTCCATGGGCAACTGCCACCTCGGTTACGAGACCACCGTGCCCGTCACGATGGACGAGATGGCCATCCTCTCCGCCGCCGTCGTGCGGGGCACCAAGCGCGCCCTCATCGTCGGCGACCTGCCTTTCGGGGCGTACCAGGAAGGGCCCGTCCAGGCCCTGCGCAACGCCACCCGGCTGGTCAAGGAGGCCGGTGTGGGTGCGGTGAAGCTGGAGGGCGGGGAGCGTTCGCTCGCCCAGACCGAGCTGCTGGTGTCGTCCGGCATCCCGGTCATGTCGCACCTCGGGCTGACCCCGCAGTCCGTGAACACCATGGGCTACCGGGTGCAGGGCCGCAGCGACGAGGCCGCGCACCGGCTGATCCGGGACGCCAAGGCGGCGCAGGATGCCGGGGCGTTCGCCGTCGTCCTGGAGCTCGTACCGGCCGAGGTGGCCGCCGAGATCACCCGCAGTCTGCACATCCCGACGGTCGGCATCGGCGCCGGTCCGGACACCGACGCCCAGGTGCTGGTCTACACCGACATGGTCGGGCTGACGGGCGGCAAGGTGCCGCGCTTCACCAAGCAGTACGCGAACATGCGCAAGGTGCTCGGCGACGCGGCGAAGGAGTTCGCGGACGAGGTCGTCGGCGGCACGTTCCCGGCGCCGGAGCACACCTTCCACTAGCGCGGGACCGGTCCCCTCCCGGGGATCACTGACCACTGCCCGCACCACGACAGCCCGCCGACTTCCCCCATCGGCGGGCTGTCGGCGTGTATCGGCGACCTGTAGGTGCGGCGCAGACCCCTCTGTCGGCAGGATGTCGGTGGACTGTCGGTGGCGGATGTTCCCATAGTGGGCATGACGCGAATCGACAAGAACCCCAGGAGCGGCGGCAACGCCGTCGAGGTGCGGGGGCTGGTCAAGCACTACGGCGAGACCAAGGCTCTGGACGGCGTGGACCTCGACGTGCGCGAGGGCACCGTCCTCGGTGTGCTCGGCCCCAACGGCGCCGGCAAGACCACCCTCGTACGCTGCCTCTCCACCCTCATCGTGCCCGACGCCGGACACGCCACCGTCGCGGGCTACGACGTGGTGAAGCAGCCCCGCCAGCTGCGCCGCATCATCGGCCTGACCGGCCAGTACGCCTCGGTCGACGAGAAGCTCTCCGGCTGGGAGAACCTCTATATGATCGGGCGCCTCCTCGACCTGCCCCGCAAGACCGCGCGGACCCGCGCCGACGAGCTGCTGGAGCGGTTCTCGCTCACCGAAGCCGCCAAGCGGCCCGCGATGAACTACTCCGGCGGTATGCGGCGGCGGCTCGACCTGGCCGCCTCGATGATCGGCAGCCCGGCCGTGCTGTATCTGGACGAGCCGACGACGGGACTCGACCCCCGGACCCGTAACGAGGTCTGGGACGAGGTGCAGCGGATGGTCGCGGAGGGGGCGACCGTGCTGCTGACCACCCAGTACATGGAAGAGGCCGAGCAGCTCGCCAATGAGCTCACCGTCATCGACAAGGGCCGGATCATCGCCAACGGCGGGGTCGACGAGCTCAAGGCGAAGGTCGGCGGCCGCACCCTGCAGATCCGGCCCACGGACCCGGCCCAGCTGCCCGCCATGGTCCAGGCGCTCGCGGAGGCCGGTCTCGACGGGGTCGCCGGTTCGCAGGCCGTCCCGGACGAGGGAATGCTGTACGTGCCGATCCTCAGCGACGACCAACTGACCGCCGTCATCGGCCTGTTCGCCGGCCGGGGTCTCTCCATCGCGCACATCGCCACCGCGCTGCCCAGCCTGGACGAGGTGTTCCTTGCCATCACCGGTGAGAAGACCTCGCCGTCCGTGACCGACACGATCCCCGAGGAGGTCCCGGCATGAGCACGGCGACTCTGACCCCCGACGCCCCGACCGGCTCCGCACCGGCGAAGGTCCTCCACGACGAGGGCCGGATCGGGCTGCGCAGCAATCTGCGGCACATCGGCGCGCTGGTGCGGCGCAATCTGCTCCAGATCAAGCAGGACCCGGAGTCGATGTTCGACGCGCTCCTGATGCCGATCGTCTTCACGCTGCTGTTCGTGTACGTCTTCGGCGGCTCCGTCGGCGCGAGCCTGGGCGGGGACCGGCAGACGTACATCAACTACGTGATCCCCGGGCTGATGGCGATGATGGGCATGAACATCGCCATGGCGGTCGGCACCGGTGTCAATGACGACTTCCGCAAGGGCGTCATGGACCGGTTCCGGACGATGCCGATCGCCCGTTCCTCGGTCCTCATCGCGAAGATCGTGGTCGAGCTCGGCCGGATGATGGTCGCCACGGTGATCCTGCTGGGCATGGGCTTCCTGATCGGCATGCAGCTCAAGACCTCGGTGTTCGGGCTGCTCGCGGCTGTCGGTCTCTCGGCGGCGTTCGGCGTCGCCATCATGTGGATCTTCATGCTGCTGGGGCTGTCCCTGAAGACGGCCCAGGCGGTTCAGGGAATGGGGTTCCTGGTGATGATGCCCCTGCAGTTCGGTTCCTCGATCTTCGCACCGCCGACGACGATGCCCGGCTGGCTCCGGTCGTTCACCGACTACAACCCGCTGTCCAATCTCGCGGACGCGGCGCGTGGGCTGATGCTCGGCGGTCCGGTGGCGCACTCGGTGTGGCTGACGCTCGGCTGGGCCGCGGCCATCACTCTGGTGACGGCGCCGCTCGCGGTCTCCAAGTTCCGCAAGAAGACCTGAGGACGGGACGTCCGGGGTCAGTCCCGATACGCGTCCACGAGGGCGGCGGCCTCCTCCAGTGTGAGGCCGCCGCCCTCGGCGTACGCGGCGGCGTAGGCGGCCTCCCCGAGGACGCCGCGAACCAGTTCCACCGCCCGCGCGTGGTTGTCGCGCTCCAGCGACGCCTCGACATGACCGGCCGGCAGCAGGCCCTCCCGGGCCCCCAGCAGCCGAGCCGCGTCCGCCGCCCGGCGCTCGCCGCCGAGTCCGCCGAGGGCCCGGGCCACGGTGACGAGATGAAGGGCGGACATCTGGGGTGCCACCATCTGCGACAGCGGGTCCTGGGACCGGACCAGAGCCTGCCGGCCCCGGTCGAGGGCGTCGGCGTACAGGCCGTCCTCGTTGTCCAGCCACGCCATGCCGCCCAGCACGAACCCGTCGAAGATCGCCACCGTCTCGGACCGGAACTCCTCGCGCAGTTCGATGAGCTGCTCCCGCGCCTCGGCCGTACGGCCGGATCGGCCCAGCCACATGGCGAGATGGAGCCGGGCGGCCGGCATCGCCTCGTGCCCCGCCTGACGGCCCTCGGTGAGCACCTCACGGAGGATCGTCTCGGCCTCGGCGCCACGGTCGAGCTCGGTCAGCACGGAGGCGTACCGGGTGCGCAGGAGCGACACCTGGGAGTGGGCCCCGAGCCGCTCGGCCCAGCCGATCGCAGCGAGGAAGTCGTCGGCCGCGCTGGTGTATTCGCCCTTCTTCTCATTGGCCTCGCCCCGGCAGGAGAGAGCTTCCGCGGCACCCCAGGCATCGCCGAGCCGGTGGAAGATCTCCAGGCTCTCGTCGGCGTCCCCCCGGGCCTCCCCTGCCCAGTCGGGACGGTTGGCCAGCACATTGGCGCGCATCTGGAGCGCGGCGGCGAGCTCCCACTCGTAGCCGAACTCCCGGCAGGAGCGGACCGTTTCGTCCAGCAGCTCACGCAGCCGGCCCACGTCCCCGGTGAGCAGGACCGCGAAGAACCAGAGCGACGCCGGGGCGCGACAGGTCTGCGGCTGGCCCGACCGGTAGGTGGCCGCGATGACGCGCAGCCGCTCCATGCTCTGCTCGGTGGTCCACTCGTCCATCGCGTGGTCCATGCTGACCAGCTGGATCAGCCGCACCCCGCGCCGCGCCTCTTCGAGCAGCTCGGGCGACATGGGCGGCGGCGCGTCGGTGCACCGCTCATGGAGCGAGGGTGCGGGCCGGGCGGGCGGGGCGAACGGGTCGGGGCCGAGCTCGGCGGCCGCGTCGGACCACTGGAGTGCGTCGGTACGCAGGTCGCGCATCTGCCAGTACCAGGAGAGGGAGAGGACCAGACAGAGCACCTCCTGCTCGTCGCGGGCGGCGACGGCGCGACGCAGGGCCGTACGCAGGTTCTCGTATTCGCGCTCCAGGAGCTCGATGGCGGCCCGCTGTCCCGCGCCGCGGAGTTCGGGGTCGGTGGTACGGGCCAGCTCGCGGTAGAAGACAAGGTGTTGCCGCTCGACGGCGGCCCGCTCCCCGGCCTCGTCGAGCCGTCCCGCGGCATACTCGCCGACGGTCTCCAGGAGCCGGTAGCGCATCTCGCCGTCGTCGGCGGGCGCGGCGACGACAAGGGACTTGTCGACGAGCGAGCCGAGCAGGACGGCGACGTCACGCGGGTCGACGGGCTCGACCGGATCGTCCGGGGCGACAGGGGTGTCCGGGGCGGGGTGGGCGCAGACCGACTCCGCCGCGGCGAGCGTGCAGCCGCCGGCGAAGACGGACAGGCGGCGCAGGACGGCGCGTTCGGGCGCGTCGAGGAGGTCCCAGGACCAGTCGACGACGGCGCGAAGGGTCTGCTGGCGCGGCAGAACGGTCCGGCTGCCGCTGGTCAGCAGGCGGAACCGGTCGTCGAGCCGGTCCGCGATCTGGCGCGGGCTGAGCATCCGCATCCGGGCGGCGGCAAGTTCGATGGCGAGCGGCAGGCCGTCGAGACGGCGGCAGATCTCGGCGGCGGCGGCCGCTGTCTCCTCGTCGCCGTCGATCCGGAAGCCGGGCTGCGCGGCGGCGCCGCGGTCGGCGAGCAGGCGCAGCGCCATCGGATCGGGCAGCGGGTCGACGGGGCGGACGAACTCGCCCGGTACGCCAAGGGGTTCACGGCTGGTCGCCAGGACGGTGAGGCCCGGGCAGCGGACGAGCAGATGGTCGGCGAGCGCCGCGGCGGCCTCGATGACGTGCTCGCAGTTGTCGAGGAGGAGCAGCATCCGGCGCCGGGAGCAGTGCTCGATGAGCCGGACGAGCGGATCGCCGGTGCCCCGCTCGGCGGCCCGGAGTTCCTCGGCACCGGCGCCGCGCAGCACGGTCTCGCGCGCACCGAGCGCGGTCAGTACGGCTTCGGGCACGGCCTCGGGGTCGTCGACGGGGGCGAGCTCGGCAAGCCAGACGCCGTCCGGCCAGGCGAGCGCGGCGGACTCGGCGGCCTCCTGGGAGAGCCGGGTCTTGCCCGCACCGCCGGGCCCGAGAAGGGTGACGAGCCGGGCCTGCGCGAGGTCGTCCCGGAGCGCCTCGATATCGGCCTCGCGCCCGACAAAGCTGGTGAGCCTGGCACGCAGGTTGCCGTGGGGGGCGGGGGCGTACCGGGCCGGGGAGCCGCCGCGGGTGAGGGCAGGGGCGGGCGCGGGGGTACGAGCCGTCCGGGGCACCTGGTGCGGCGCGGCGGCCGGGTCCGCCAGCGGCGCCCGCTTCGGCGCAGGCGCGTGGTGCGGCGCGGCGGCCGGGTCCTGTCCGGGCGTCCGGTCGAGCCCGGACGTGCGACCCGGCGCGGGCGCCCGGCCTTGTCCGCCCCCTCGGTTCGACGGCGCCCGCACCGGTTCCTGGTGGAGCAACTCCGCATGCAGAGCCCGCAGTTCGGGGCCGGGGTCCGTGCCGAGGCGGTCGGCGAGTACGGTGCGTACCTCCTCGTACGCCGCCAACGCCTGCGCCGTACGTCCGGCGTCCCGCAGCGCCCGCAGGCGCAGCGCCTGGAGCGGTTCGTCTATCGGGTGGCCGGCGCAGAGCGCGACCAGTTCCGGCAGTACCTCGTCGGCGCGGCCCAGCGCCAGCGCCGCGGCGAGCCGGGTACGGCGGGCGTCCAGCCGGCGGGCCGTCCAGCGGGCGGCGACGGCGCCGCGGTCGGGCAAATCAGCGAGGACCGGGCCCCGCCACAGGGCGAGCGCATCGTCGAGGACGGTGACGGCCTTTGCCGGATCGCCCGAGTCCAGGGCCCGCGCCCCCTCCCCCGCGAGCCGGTCGAAGCGGTGCAGGTCGACCGCGTCGGGGTCGGCGGCAAGCCGGTAGCCGCTCTCGGCGGAGGTGATCGCCTCATGGCCGAGAACCCGCCGGAGCCGGCCGACGAGCGCCTGCAGGGCGCCCACCGCATCGGCGGGCGGCTCGCCGTCCCACACCTCGTCGACAAGTACCGCGGCCGGGACCGCACGACCGGGGCTCAGCGCGAGAACGGTCAGCAGGGCGCGCAGCCGCGCCCCACCGATGGCGACGGCCGTGCCGTCGTCGTGGAGTGCCTGCGTGGTGCCGAGGATGCTGTAGCGCACGCGCCTATTCTCCGTGACCGCGATCGGGAATCGGACAGGCGCCCGGCAGCGGCGGTCCCTTCCGGTCCTCGGCGTTACCCAACGGTTCCCCGGTGCTGCTCGTCATGTATCCACCCTGGCCGGAACCACCACCCTGATGCGAGTCGTTTCCGCCGTGTCGACTGTACGGTCGGGACTCGCCCCGCCCGTGACGCGCTCCACCCTCTGCCGCCGAGCCACTTGGAGTCCGCTGATGACCACCGCAACTGCCCGCAGCGACCGGCGGATCAGTCCCATCTTCCTCGGGATCGCCGCCGTCATGGCGGTCTCCGGCTGGGCGGTGTGGACACACTTCGCCGAGCCGCCCGGCTTTGCGGTCTTCCTCTTCGTCACGGCGGCCTGGGTCGTCTCGCTCTGTCTGCACGAGTACGCGCACGCGCGCACCGCACTGCACAGCGGTGACATCTCGATCGGGGCGAAGGGTTATCTGACGCTGAACCCGCTCAAGTACACCCATGCGCTGCTGAGCATCGTGCTGCCGGTGCTGTTCGTGATCCTGGGCGGGATCGGGCTGCCCGGTGGCGCGGTCTTCATCGAGCGGGGCCGGATCAGCGGCCGCTGGAAGCACAGCCTGATCTCGGCGGCGGGCCCCCTGACGAACGTACTGTTCGCGGTCGTCTGCACGGCGCCCTTCTGGCTGCACGCGCTGGACGGTGTCCCGTTGGGGTTCCGGTACGCGCTGGCGTTCCTGGCGCTGCTCCAGGTCACCGCGTCGATCCTGAACTTCCTACCTGTCCCGGGGCTGGACGGGTACGGGGTGATCGAGCCGTGGCTGTCGTACCGGATCCGCCGCCAGGTGGAGCCGTTCGCCGTGTTCGGCCTGTTCGCGGTGTTCGGGCTGCTGTGGATCCCCGAAGTCAACGCCGTGTTCTTCGACGCGATCCACAGCCTGTTGCAGTCGCTGGGCGTCAGCGAGTCCGATACGTACTGCGGCTTCGACCTCTACCAGTTCTGGCAGAAGTCGAATCCGTCCTGCGCCGTGGGTTAGAGGAAACTCCTAGCCCGCTGCGGTCTCTGCGCGGTGCTTGCGCAGGTAGTACCACGCCATGTTGGAGGAGAGTCCTGCCAGCAGCACCCAGATGATCCCGAGCCAGGTGCCCTGGACGAAGGAGATCACGGCCGCACCGACGGCCAGGACGCAGACGGCGAGGGCGTAGAGAGCGAGGCGGGGCATGGGGGGGCAGCTCCTGTCCGGGGGTGGCGCACGGTCCCGTCCAGTGTCCCTCATGCCCCATTCCGCTCTCCGCAGGGTGCGGCCGTGGGCGCCCGTGGGCTCAGACGTCGGTGGTACGCAGCCCGGCGTGCGCCTTGTAGCGGCGGTTGACCGAGATCAGGTTGGCGACCAGCGACTCGACCTGGTGGGCGTTGCGCAGCCGGCCCGCGAAGATGCCGCGCATGCCGGGGATCCGGCCGGCGAGCGCCTGCACGAGATCGGTGTCGGCGCGGGCCTCGCCCAGCACCAGCACATCGGTGTCGATCTCCTCGATCGCCTCGTCCTGGAGCAGCACCGCCGAGAGGTGGTGGAAGGCGGCGGTGACCCGGGACTCGGGCAGCAGGACGGCGGCCTGCTCGGCGGCGCTGCCCTCTTCGGGCTTCAGGGCGTACGCACCCTGCTTGTCGAAGCCGAGCGGGTTGACGCAGTCGATGACGAGCTTCCCGGCGAGCTCGTCGCGCAGCGACTCCAGGGTCTTGGCGTGGCCGTCCCACGGCACGGCGACGATCACGACGTCGCTGCGGCGGGCGCACTCGGCGTTGTCCGCGCCCTCGACGCCGAGGCCCAGCTCGTCGGCGGCGGTCCGCGCGCGGTCGGCGGCACGGGAACCGATGATCACCTTCTGCCCGGCGCGCGCGAGCCGGTAGGCGAGACCGCGGCCCTGCGGGCCGGTCCCGCCGAGCACGCCGACGGTCAGCCCGGATACGTCGGGAAGGTCCCAGGGGTCCTTGGCGGGGGGCTTGGGCGTGCTGCCGTTGTCATTCGTAGTCATGTGCCCGACACTACTGCGCGCCATGGAGGGGAACGCAGCGTCGCATCCCTGCGAGATCCGTCACTGCGCCTGCCCCCGTTCGGCTGGTTCGGGGCCGTTCGCCGGTGCGGGGGGCGGGTCCTGCGGCATGATGCCGGGCCATGGATGCCGTACGCGTCGCCCTGCTCCGTGAAGTGCTCGCCGGGACCGAGTGGCCCGCGGCGGCCCGGCGGTTCGCGGGGGCCCTCCGGTCGTCCGTCGTTCCGCACGGCGGCGGGCTGCTGCTGGTGGGTACGGCGGCCTACGAGCCGTGGCACCTGGCGGCCCATCTGGTCGACGAGTCCACCTGGTCCGGGCTGCCGGAGCTGACGCCCACGCTCGTCCGGCACCGGGTGGAGCCGGGCGATCCGGCGCATCTGGCCGTCGGTCTGGGCCGGATCGAGGCGGCCGGGCGGGGCGAGACACTGTTCCTGGTGGCTCCCGAGCGGCCCGGGGACGGGCTGCTGGAGCGGGTGCACGACGCGCGCCGGGCGGGGGCGATGGTGCTGTCGCTGGACAACGGCGATCCGGAGGTGCGGGGGCTCGCCCATGAGACGCTCGCGGTGTCCTGCAGGGACGATGTGGATCTGGACACCGTGCAGCATCTGGTGAGCGCGGCGGCCGGGGAGAACAGCGCCCCCGCAGCGCGCGGCCGCCATCGCTTCCGGGACCGGCTGTCCCGGCTCGCCGACCAGCTGACCGCGCCGCCGCCCGCGCGATGGTGACGAGGGCACGGCCGCCACGGGCCCCGGCAAAACCGGTTGCAGAGGGCACGTACGGCGCCGGACCATGACCCCTCGTGACCTCTGCCACCACCCTGCCCGCCAGGCTCTCCGCGCTCCTGCCCGACCTCTCGCCCTGGCGTTCCTCGGCCGACTTCCGGCTGCTGTGGATCCAGGGCCTGGTCACCTACTTCGGCAGCTTCATGGCGCTGATCGCGCTGCCGCTCCAGATCAAGGAGCTCACCGGTTCGCCGCTCGCCGTCGGCGCGATGGGTGCGGTCGAGCTGGTGCCGCTGGTCGTCTTCGGTCTGTACGGCGGGGCGCTCGCCGACTCCGCGGACCGCCGCAAGGTCATCCTGGGCACCGAGGCGGGGCTGGGGCTGCTCGCGCTCGTCCTCCTGGTGAATGCCGCCCTGCCCGACCCGATGCTCTGGCCGCTCTATCTCGTCGCGGGAGGCGTCTCCGCGCTCGCCGGGCTCCAGCGGCCCGCGCTGGACTCCCTGATCGCCCGGATCGTGCCGCACGACCAGCTCACCGCGGCCGCCGCGCTGAACTCGCTGCGCTGGCAGTTCGGCGCGATCACGGGCCCGGCGGTGGCGGGTCTGGTGGTCGCCTACGCCGGGCACGCCACGGCGTACGCGGTCACCGTGGCCACGTTCACCGTTTCCGTACTCCTCTGTCTGCGGCTGGCGCCCGCACCACCGGCCGAGCACGCCCGGAAGCCGTCGCTGCACGGCATTGCCGAGGGTGCCCGGTACGCGTGGAGCCGGCCGGTGCTGCTGGGGACGTACGCGATCGACCTGGCGGCGATGTTCTTCGCCTTCCCGAACACGATCTTCCCGTTCCTGGCGGACGAGCTGGACGCCGAGTGGTCGCTGGGGCTGATGTATGCGGCGGGGTCGGTCGGGTCTCTGGTGCTGGGCCTGACCAGCGGCTGGACGTCACGGGTGCGGCGGCACGGGCTGTTCGTGGTGTTCGGTGCGGCGGCCTGGGGGCTCGCGATCGTGGCGGCGGGCCGGCTCGGCAATGTGTGGCTGGTCCTGGTCTGCCTGGCGCTGGCGGGCGCGGGCGACATGCTCAGCGGTCTGGGCCGCTCAACGATCTGGAACCAGACCATCCCGGAGGAGCTGCGCGGGCGGCTGGCGGGCATCGAGGTGCTGTCGTACAGCGTGGGGCCGCAGCTGGGCCAGGTGCGGGCCGGCGCGATGGCGGGCTGGACGGGCACACGGGCCGCGATCTGGACGGGCGGGGTGGCGTGCGTGGCCTCGGTCGCGCTGCTGGCTGCGGCGCTGCCGAAGCTCCTCACGTACAACTCCGAGACGGACGCGGACGCCGTGCGGCGCCGGCAGTCGAAGGAATCCAGCCCCTCCGGCGCGTGAGGAGCAGGGTCCGGGGCCGGAGCCCCGGGCAGCTGCCGGACAAGGCCGGAACTCTACGCGTCGGCTTCCGGAGGCGTGGCCTTGTCGTGCCACCTGGGGTCGTTCTCCCACTCCAGATTGCGCTCCTGCGCCGTGTCCATCGCGTGCTGTGCCTCCTCACGGGAGGCGTAGGGGCCGAACCGGTCCTTCGCGGGGCACTCGGGGCCTTCCTCGACCTTCTGGTGCACCAGGCAGTAGTACCACTCGCCGGGCTTGCCGACCGTGCGCTTCTTGAACAGGGCCATCATCGGCTCCTTTCCTCGCAGCCATGCTGCCCCAAGCGCTCTGGTTAGACTCGCTGACATGTCTGGCCAGTCGCTGCTCGTACCAGGGGAGATCACTCCCATCCGTTCCGTACCGGGAAATATCCGGCGCCCCGAGTACGTGGGCAAGCCGGCTCCTGCGCCGTACACCGGCCCGGAGATCCAGGACGCCGACACCGTCGAGCGCATGCGCATCGCCGGCCGGATCGCCGCACAGGCGATGGCCGAAGCCGCGAAGCACATCGCCCCGGGTGTGACGACGGACGAACTCGACCGCGTCGCCCACGAGTTCATGTGCGATCACGGCGCCTACCCGTCTACGCTCGGCTACCGCGGCTTCCCCAAGTCCCTCTGCTCGTCGCTCAACGAGGTCATCTGCCACGGCATCCCGGACTCCACGGTGCTGCGCGACGGCGACATCGTGAACCTCGACGTCACCGCGTACATCAACGGGG
Organism: Streptomyces sp. NPDC005181; assembly: GCF_040608395.1. Classification (NCBI taxonomy): domain Bacteria; kingdom Bacillati; phylum Actinomycetota; class Actinomycetes; order Kitasatosporales; family Streptomycetaceae; genus Streptomyces; species Streptomyces sp. NPDC005181. The sequence goes on along the minus strand of NZ_JBEXID010000046.1, from coordinate 43,753 downwards.
TGCACGGCGACAACAACGCCACGTATCTCTGCGGCGATGTGGACGAGGAGTCCCGGCTGCTCGTGGAGCGCACCGAGGAGTCGCTGAACCGGGCCATCAAGGCGGTCCGCCCCGGGCGTCAGATCAATGTGATCGGGCGGGTCATCGAGTCGTACGCGAAGCGCTTCGGGTACGGCGTGGTCCGGGACTTCACCGGGCACGGGATCAATTCCTCGTTCCACTCCGGCCTGATCATTCCGCATTACGACAGCCCGCACGCGACCACCGTGATGCAGCCCGGCATGACCTTCACGATCGAGCCGATGCTGACGCTCGGGACGCACCAGTACGACATGTGGGACGACGGCTGGACCGTGGTGACGAAGGACCGCAAGCGCACCGCCCAGTTCGAGCACACGCTGGTGGTGACGGAGACGGGCTCCGAGATCCTGACCCTTCCGTAACCCGTCGTACGCACTCCGTAACCCCGGCACACATGCGGAGCCAGGCGTAACGTTTTTACCGACGGTCCGTCGGGAAGCCGTTGACTTAGGTAAGCCTAAGTAGGAAGATCGGAGATGTCGACAGTGGCTGCCGAGCGCAGTTGCTGTCGGCTTTTCTGTCCCTTTCCGGACTTCCCGTCCCTCCTCGGTCCCCGGAGGCCCGCCTTGGACGCAACCGCCGCCGCGACGCCCTTCTCGACGCTGATCCGCACGGCGTCGCACGAGCAGCACACCGAGGCGGAGACGTCGACCTTCATGAGCGACCTGTTGGGCGGGCGGCTCGGAGTGGATGCGTACACGCGCTACACCGAGCAGCTGTGGTTCGTCTACCGGGCGCTGGAGGAGGGCGCGGAAGCCCTGCGCACCGACCCGGTCGCCGGTCCGTTCATACAGCCGGAACTGATGCGCACCGCGGAACTGGAGCGCGATCTGGCGCATCTTCGCGGCGCGGACTGGCGCAGGGGCCTGGAGCCGCTGCCCGCGACGGCCGCGTACGCCGACCGGGTCGCCGAGTGCGCGCGCACCTGGTCCGCCGGATACATCGCGCACCACTACACCCGCTATCTCGGGGATCTCTCCGGCGGCCAGATCATCCGCGACAAGGCGGAGAAGACCTGGGGCTTCGCGCGCAAGGGCGACGGGGTGCGGTTCTATGTCTTCGAGGAGATAGCCAACCCCGCCTCGTTCAAGCGGGGTTACCGCGAGCTGCTGGACGCGGTGGACGCGGACGAGCTGGAGAAGCGGCGGATCATCGAGGAGTGCAAGCGGGCGTTTGCGCTGAACACGGCGGTGTTCCGGGAGCTGGGCGAGGTGTTCCCACGCAGTGCGTAGGGCCCCGGCGGTGCGGGGGCCCGGGTGACCGGGTGCCGGCGTGGACCCGATCCGCCGTGCCGCTCCGTCCTCAATCGCCGGACGGGCTTGAATTCGCCCCGCCCGACATCACGGCGCCGACGACCCGCCTGGATTCGCCCCGTCCGAGGTCACGACGCCGACGACCCGCTTGAAATCGCCCGTCAGACGTCACAGCGCTGGTGACAGGCTTGATTGCGCCAGCACGACGCGGCCCCCGATCTCCACCGAGCCGTCCGGCGCGGGTGCGGTGAGGATCTGGGAGCCGCGGCCCTGGATGATGTTGAGGGCTCGGCCCAGTTGCGCGCTGAGCAGCAGCGCCGCCGCCCCTGTCGCCTCGTCCTCGACGATCCCGTCGTCGCGCCGCGGGAACGCCCGCGCCCTGACCCGGCCCGCCGCCTCGTCCTCCCACGCCCATACGTACAGCCAGCCCTCCCCGGGCGGCGGCCCGGGGAGCGCCTCGACCTCGGCGACGGACGCGTACCGCTCCAGTGCGCGCGGCGGCGCCCACTCGGGGCGGGCCGCGATCCAGCTGAACTCGCCGTCCTGACGGGCGAAGATCTCGCCGACCGGCAGCTCCAGGATCTCCAGGTCGAGCAGCCAGGCGGCGCCCACGAGCGGATGCCCGGCGAACGGCAGCCGGAGCCCCGGCGTGTAGATGTCGACGTGCCCGCGCTCGGGATCGTCGACGAACACGGTCTCGCTGAAGCCGAGCTGCCCGGCGAGCGCCTGCCGGGACGCCTCGTCGGGGTACGTACGCCCGTCGCGTACGACCCCGAGGGCGTTGCCGTGCCGTCCGTCCGGGCCGCAGAACACGCGCAGCACGTCGATGCCTGCGGGTACGTCGTAGTCACTCACGTGCGCATTCAAGCATCGTGCGGCCCGGTGGTGGCGTAGGGGCGGGTCAGACGGTACGGCGGCGGGCCGCGACGACGACTCCGGCACCGGCCGCCACGACGATGCCCGAGGCGGCGAACAGGGCGCCGGCCGGGATGTCGGATCCGGTGGAGGCGAGGGCGCTGGTGTACGCGCTGTCGCGGTCCGGCGGGCGGACTGAGGTGGTGACGCTGATCCTCACCGGGATCGCCGTCAACGCCTTCGCGGGCGCGCTGATCGGCCTGTTCATCTTCTTCGCCGACAACGCCCAGATCGCCCAGATCACCTTCTGGCAGCTGGGTTCGCTGGCCCAGGCGACCTGGCCGAAGGTGCTCGCCGTGCTGCCGTGTGCGGTGCTCGGGCTGTCCGTCGCGCCGTTCCACTCACGGAAACTGGACCTCCTCGCGCTCGGCGAGCGGCCCGCGCGGCATCTGGGAGTGGATGTCGAACGGCTCCGGATCGTGCTCGTCCTCGTCGTGGCCCTGCTGACGGCCGCGGCGGTGGCAGTCGCCGGGATCATCTCGTTCGTGGGGCTGCTCGTCCTGCATCTGCTGCGGATGGCGAACGGTCCCGGTCATCGCTTCCTCGTCCCCGGCAGTGCGCTCGGTGGTGCGCTGGTGCTGGTCGCGGGCGATCTCGCGGCCCGTACCGTCGCCGCCCCCGCCGAGCTGCCGCTCGGTGTGCTGACCGCACTGTTCGGCAGCCCGTTCTTCTTCTGGCTGCTGCGCAGGACCCGTCGCAAGCAAGGTGGTTGGGCGTGAGAGCCGTGAGGAATGTGTTCGGCGGGCGGCGCGGCCGCACGCTGCCCGCCCCCGTCTCCCCCGGCTCCCCGGTCGCCGAGGCGCGCGGGCTGCGGGTCCGGCTCGGGCCGCTGCCGGTCCTCGACTCGATCGAGCTGACGGCGAGCGCGGGCGAGGTGCTGGCGCTCGTCGGGCCCAACGGGGCCGGGAAGTCGACGCTGTTGGCGGCACTGGCTGCCGATCTTCCCGTCGAGAGCGGCGAGGTACGGATCGACGGCCGCCCGGTCACCGACTGGTCCGCGGCCGAACTGGCCCTGCGCCGCGCCGTACTGCCGCAGTCCACCGCGCTCTCCTTCCCGTTCCCGGTGGAGGACGTCGTGCGGATGGGACGGGCGCCGTGGACCGGGACGGAGCGCGCGGACGAGGACGGTCCGGCGGTCGCCGCGGCAATGGCGGTCACCGAGTTCGCCGGCCGCCCCTTCTCCGCGCTGTCCGGCGGTGAGCGGGCCCGGGTCGCGCTGGCCCGGGTACTGGCGCAGCGTGCCCCGCTGCTGCTGCTCGACGAGCCGACCGCCGCGCTCGATCTGCGCCATCAGGAACTGGTGCTGCGGATCTGCCGGGAGCGGGCCGCCGCCGGGGACGCGGTCGTCGTCGTGCTGCACGATCTGGGTCTCGCCGCGGCGTACGCGGACCGGGCGGCGGTGCTGCACCGGGGGCGCATCGCGGTGGCGGGGCCGCCCGCCGAGGTGTTCACCGGTGAGCTGCTGGGCGAGGTGTACCGGCAGCCGGTCGAGGTGTTCCCGCATCCGCGGACCGGGACGCCTCTCGTGGTACCGACAAGAACTTCCGGCCCCCAGGCGCCCCTTGTCCGCACCGACAAGAACCGCTTGACCATCTCTTGACCCTTCCGTGGGTCGCCCATGGGTCGACTGTGATCGCCCCGTTCCTCGGCGCCGCAGGTGAGAGCTGAATCACTGCACGAGTGGGTACCAGTGAGGTAAGCCTCGGTTAAGTTAGGTCCGCCTCACCCACCTCTGTCCGGCCCTGTCCTTCCTCTTTCTGTCTCTGTGGAGCCCGTATGCGAGCCGTTCGTTTCTCCGTCGTCACCGCTGTCGCCACCGTGGCAGCTCTGACCGCCGTCACGGGCTGCGCCGAGAAGAGCGACGGCAAGGGCGACGACGCGGTGAAGGTCACCGCGAAGGACGACTCCTGCGCGGTGTCGAAGAAGAAGCTCCCGGCCGGTCACATCGCGCTGGCCGTGGAGAACAAGGGATCCAAGGTCACCGAGGTCTACGTCCTCTTCCCGGACGACCGCATCGTCGCCGAGCGCGAGAACATCGGCCCCGGCACCAAGGCCACCATCACCGCCGAGGTCAAGGCCGGTTCGTACGACGTCGTCTGCAAGCCCGGCATGAAGGGCGCCGGCTTCCGGCAGAAGATCGAGGTCACCGGCGGCACCGCGGTCAAGCGCAGCCCCGAGATGGACAAGGCCGTCGCCGGCTACCGCACCTATGTGCAGGCGCAGGCCGACGAGACGCTGCCGAAGGTCAAGGTCTTCACGGACGCCGTCGCCGCGGGTGACATCGAGGCCGCGAAGAAGGCGTATGCCGACTCCCGCATCGGCTGGGAGCGCACCGAGCCGGTCGCCGAGTCCTTCGGTGACATCGACCCGAAGGTCGACGTCCGCGAGGACGGCCTGGAGGACGGCCAGAAGTGGACCGGCTGGCACCGCCTGGAGAAGGCGCTGTGGCAGGACAAGAAGCTCGGCGCCGAGGAGAAGGCCCTCGCCCCGGTTCTCTACAAGGACCTCGTCGACTGGCAGAAGCGGGTCGGCACGGCGGAGATCACCCCGACCTCGATGGCCAACGGCGCCAAGGAGCTCCTCGACGAGGTCGCCACCGGCAAGGTCACCGGTGAGGAGGAGCGCTACAGCCACACCGACCTGATCGACTTCAAGGCCAATGTCGAGGGCGCGCAGAAGTCGTACGAGCTCCTCAAGCCGATCGCCTCGAAGAACGACGCGGCGCTGACCACCACCCTGGACAAGCAGTTCGCGGCGCTGAACACGCTGCTGGACAAGTACCGCAAGGACAAGAACTCCTACGAGTTCACCTCGTACGACAAGGTCGGCAAGGCGGACCGCAAGGAGCTGTCGGACGCCGTCAACGCGCTGGCCGAGCCGCTGTCGCAGCTCGCCGCGGCAGTGACGAAGTAACGGGCGGGGAGGCACTGGTCATGTCCGAGGAAAGCCAGAACACCGCCGGGGCGGACGTCGCCGGCGCAGGCGCCCGCGAGGCGGACGCCACCGAGGGGTCGGCCGGTACCGGCGGCCGCGCCCCGTCGCGCCGTGCGCTGCTCGGCTGGGGCGGTGCCGGGCTGGCGCTCGGCGCGGTCGCGGCCGGTGGTGCGGTCGCCGCGGTGCGTACGGAGAACGACGCCGTGCCGGCCGCGGACAGCGGCGCCGCGGTGCCGTTCCACGGTGTGCACCAGGCCGGTATCGCCACCGCCGTCCAGGACAGGCTGCACTTCGCCGCGTTCGATGTGACGACGAAGGACCGGGGCGAGCTGATCGCGCTGCTCAAGGAGTGGACGCGGGCGGCCGAGCGGATGACGGCCGGTCATGCGGTCGGCGACGGGGCGTACGGCGGTCTCGCCGAAGCACCGCCGGACGACACGGGCGAGGCGCTGGGTCTCAAGCCGTCCCGGCTGACCGTCACCATCGGCTTCGGTCCCTCGCTGTTCGCCAAGGGGCGGTTCGGCCTCGAGGACCGGCGCCCGGAGGCGCTCGTCGATCTGCCGAAGTTCCCCGGCGACAATCTCGATGCGGCCCGCAGCGGCGGCGACCTGTGCGTCCAGGCGTGCGCGGACGACCCGCAGGTCGCGGTGCACGCCATCCGCAACCTCGCCAGGATCGGCATGGGCCGCACCGCGATCCGCTGGTCACAGCTGGGCTTCGGCAAGACGTCGTCGACGACGCCCGACGCCCAGACCCCGCGCAACATGATGGGCTTCAAGGACGGCACCCGGAACATCTCCGGCACCGACACCGCGGCCCTCGACAAGCATGTGTGGGTCGGCGAGAAGGACAAGGCCGGCTGGATGACCGGGGGTTCGTACCTGGTGGCCCGGCGTATCCGCATGCACATCGAGACCTGGGACCGGACCGGGCTCCAGGAGCAGGAGGACATCTTCGGCCGCGACAAGGGCGAAGGCGCCCCGGTCGGCAAGGCGAAGGAGCGCGACGCGCCGTTCCTGAAGGCGATGCTGCCGACCGCCCATGTGCGGCTCGCCCACCCGGACAGTAACGACGGTGCGACGATCCTGCGCCGCGGCTACTCCTTCACGGACGGCACGGACGGCCTGGGCCGGCTCGACGCCGGGCTGTTCTTCCTGGCCTACCAGCGCGATGTCCGGAAGGCGTTCATTCCGCTGCAGCGCCGCCTCGCGGCACACGACGCACTCAACGAGTACATCCAGCACGTGGGTTCGGCGCACTTCGCCGTCCCGCCGGGCGTCCGCTCCAAGGACGACTGGTGGGGCCGGGCGCTGTTCTCGTAACGGGACTCGAAGCGGAAAAAGGAGAACCGAAACGTGTTCAGCAACTTCCTGATCGGCCTGCGCGAGGGCCTTGAGGCCAGTCTGGTCGTCTGCATCCTCATCGCCTACCTGGTGAAGACCGGCAATCGGAGCAAGCTGCTGCCGATCTGGGTCGGGGTCAGCATCGCGGTCGTCGTCAGCCTGGCGTTCGGCGCGGGTCTCGAATTCGGCTCGCAGGAGATGACGTTCAAGGCGCAGGAGGCGCTCGGCGGTTCGCTGTCGATCATCTCGGTCGGCCTGGTCACCTGGATGGTGTTCTGGATGCGGCGCACCGCGCGGCATCTGAAGGCGGAGCTGCACGGCAAGCTCGACGCCGCGCTCGCGATGGGCACCGGCGCGCTGGTCGCCACCGCACTCCTCGCCGTCGGCCGGGAGGGGCTCGAGACCTCACTGTTCGTCTGGCGTGCGGTGCATGCCGCGGACGACGGCTGGCATCCGATGATCGGTGCGCTGCTCGGGATCGCCACGGCCGTGGTGCTGGGCTGGCTGTTCTACCGCGGTGCGCTGAGGATCAACCTGGCGAAGTTCTTCACCTGGACGGGCGGCATGCTGGTGGTCGTCGCGGCGGGTGTGCTCGCGTACGGCGTCCACGACCTGCAGGAGGCCGAGTTCCTCGGCGGTCTGCAGAACCGGGCGTTCGACATCAGCGCCACGATCCCGCCGGACAGCTGGTACGGCACGCTGCTGAAGGGCACCTTCAACTTCCAGCCCGATCCGACCGTTCTTCAGGTCACGGTGTGGGCGCTGTATCTGATCCCCACTCTCGCGCTGTTCCTCGCCCCGGTAGGGTTCGGACGGTCAGTGGGGGCGACGGATCAGAAGGCGCAGAAAGCAACGGATGAGAAGCCTGAGGCCGATTCGGCTGGCGACGGGGCTCGCGACAGCGACGGTGCTGAGCATGACGGCGAGCGGGTGCGTGACGGTGCACGGCGAGCTGGAAGTCGTACCGTCGGCGACCAAGTCTGAGGCCGCGAAGGCCCTTTCGGACTTCACCACCGCGTACAACGCAGCGGACAAGGCCTACGATCCGGCGCTGGACGCGGACCGGGTCACCGGTCCGCTCGGTGCGATCAACCAGGCCGGTCTGCGGGCTCGGCAGAAGAACAACCCCAACGGCAACGCGAACCATCAGCCGCTGGAGCTGACCGACGCCACGTATCTCATCCCGAAGAAGGCCGGCTGGCCGCGCTGGTTCCTCGCGGACACCGACTCCAACCGCGACCAGGACAGCGGGAAGCAGGACACCAGCTGGCTGATCGCCTTCGTCCGGACCGGTCCTGACGCGGTCTGGAAGGCGTCGTATCTCGCGGTCGTGGCACCGTCCGAGCTCCCTGCGTTCACGAAGGACGGCGACGGACGGGCCCGGCCGGTCACCGCGGAGAACGCGGAACTGGCCGTGGCGCCGAAGGACTTGAGCACGCAGTACACGCAGTACCTGCAGAAGGGCACGCCGGACGTGTTCGCCCCCGGGGTCGCCACCTCGGCCTGGCGGAACGAGCGCAGGAACAGCCGGCGGGCCGGCTTCTCCTTCCAGTTCATCGACCAGCCGCTGGAGAGCGGTACGTTCGCTCCGCTCGGCCTGGAGACGGAGGACGGCGGCGCGCTGGTCTTCTTCAGCAGCAAGCACTTCGAGCAGCAGACCGCGGCGAAGGGGCTGCGCCCACCGGTCAACGCGGATGTGCAGGCGCTGCTGACCGGCGAGGTGAAGACCACCCTCACCAAGGAGCGGGTCTCCAGCCAGCTGGTGTACGTCCCGAAGAAAGGCGCCTCGGACGACGCCAAGGTGATCATGCTGAACCGGCTGCCCGGACTCACCGCGGCGAAGGGCACGTAGGCGCCGTCCCGCGCCACGTGGGTGGCGTCCCGTGCTGCCGGGAGCCGGCGTCCCCTGCCGCCCGTGGCACAGGGCTCGCGCTGCTCGTGGCGCAGGGCTCGTGAGGCCCCGCGCTACGGGTTCGCCCGTTCTTCTGCTGCCGGGAATTTCAGCGGCTGAGCGGCCAGGCCACCGAGTCGTGGTCGAGATCGCTCTGGTCCGCCGAGTCGGCGTACTGCGCGCAGGCGTCGGTGAGCGTCTCCAACAGCGTCAGCGGGTCCGGCAGAGGGTTCTCCGGGCCGCGGATCCAGTGCACGTCCAGCTCACCGGGGAGCATGGCGGGCGGCAGGAGGACATAGCTCCCGCGGCAGTGCCAGCGCAGCCCGGGATGCTCGTCCATGGTCTCGGGATGGCAGTCCAGCTCGCAGGGCCACCACTCGTCCTCGTCCTCGGGGGTGCCGCGGGTGGCGGTGAAGAAGAGCATCCGGTCGTCGCCGGAGACGGCCACCGGGCCGACGTCGATGTCCGCGGCGAGAAGCCGCTCCAGAGCCTGTTTGCCCGCGGTCAACGGCACGTCGAGGACGTCATGGATCATGCCGGTCGCGGTGATGAAATTGGCCTGCGTCTGACTGCGGGCCCAGCGCTCGATCTGGGCGCGGTCGGTGGTGGACTGCGTCTGCCAGGCGAACGAGATGGGGTGCCGGGCGGGGGTGGGACAGCCGATGCGTTCGCACGAACATCGGTAGCCGACCGGGTGGGCGGCGGGCGCGATGGGCATTCCGGCTTCGGCGACAGCCAGGAGCAGCGCCTCCCGGGCGGTGTCGTCGACGTCGCTCTGCTGCGGTTTGGGTCGTCGGCGAAACCATTGGGAAAACTTGCTCTCTGTGCCGCGAGAACGGCCGAAATCGGCGCCCATTAATCCCCTTACCTCAGCGTTGCCCCTGCCTATGGTCCCACCATCCTGCGCCTCGGGTGGCCAGAGTTCTCAAGCGGGGTGCGAGGACCGGCGCGCCGAGCTGGGCACTATGCCAATAATTGGCCTGAATTGGCAGGTGTGGCTCAAGAGGTGTCCGGCAGCCGAGCGAGACGTGACGTAGCACCTCGGCGCCGCTCCGTAGTCGTTACCGAGCCGTCCGTACAACCACCCGATCGGTTCACTGCGCGGTCGCCCCGCACGGCGCACCATGGGCTCACGCACAGACCCGTGCGAGCCCCGACTGTCCGCAGGCCACCCCTGCTGTCCGTGAGGAGCCCCCATTGCCTCGTGAAGCCACACCCTCATCGCTTCGTGAAGCGACACCGCGCCGCTACCTGATGTGCCCCCCGGCCCACTTCAAGGTCACGTACTCCATCAACCCGTGGATGGACCCGAGCAAGCCGGTCGATCTGCAGCTGGCCCAGGCCCAGTGGGAGGATCTGCGCGACCGCTACCAGGCGCTCGGCCACACCGTCGAGCTGCTCACCCCGCGTCCCGACCTGCCCGACATGGTCTTCGCCGCCAATGGCGCCACCGTCGTCGACGGCCGGGTACTGGGCGCCCGGTTCGCGTACCAGGAACGGCATGCCGAGGCCGAGGCGCACCGGGACTGGTTCCGGGAGCACGGCTTCACCGAGATCCATGAGCCGGTCCACGTCAACGAGGGCGAGGGCGATTTCGCGGTCACCTCGTCGTACCTGCTGGCCGGCCGCGGCTTCCGGTCCAGTCCGCTCTCGCACGACGAGGCGCAGGAGTTCTTCGGGCGGCCGGTGATCGGGCTCGATCTGGTGGACCCGCGCTACTACCACCTGGACACGGCGCTGTGTGTGCTCGACGAGGCGGGCGACGAGATCATGTACTACCCGGGCGCCTTCTCGCCGGGCAGCCGCTTCGTGCTGAGGCGGCTCTTCCCCGACGCGTTGATCGCCGAGGAGACCGATGCCGCGGCGCTCGGGCTGAATGCGGTCAGCGACGGACTCCATGTGCTGGTGCCGCAGGGCGCCGCGGGCCTCTTCGACCCGCTGCGTGCACGCGGCTTCGAACCGGTCCCGATGGACCTGAGCGAGCTGCTCAAGGGCGGCGGCAGCGTGAAGTGCTGCACCCAGGAGCTGCGCGGCTGAGGAGTGTCCGGCGGATCAGGGCCGGAGATGATCCGCCGGAGACATCCCCTGGTCCTCCTGTCCGGGGGGCGGCCAGGCGTCGCCCCACGCGATGTCCCGGGCGGCCCGGTACAGCTCGCCGTGCCGCTTGGTGACCGTGGAGCGCTTCAGCGCTTCGTCGCGGGTGCACAGGTCCAGCAGCACCTGCCCCTTGCGGATCTGCGGCTTGCGGGTGACCCGGGCGAGTACCGGCTCGGTGGCGAAGCGGGTCGCCACGACATAGCTGAACTTCTCGTCCTCGTACGGCAGTGATCCGCCCTTCACCTGCCGGTGCAGCGAGGAGCGGCTGACCCGGGCCGAGAAGTGGCACCAGTCGGTTCCGGGCTCGATGGGGCACGCCTCACTGTGCGGGCACGGCGCGGCGACCGTCAGCCCGACGCCGATCAGCCGGTCGCGGGCCTCGATGATGCGGGCGTACCCGTCCGGGGTACCGGGCTCGACGATCACGACAGCCTGCGCGGCGGCTGCGGCCGTGTCGACGAGGGCGGTGCGGGCGGCCGCCGTCAGCTCGCCCAGTACGTAGCTGACGGTCACCAGGTCCGTGGGGTCGAGCTCGAGGCCCGTGCCGATCCGGGCCCGCCGCCAGTCGGCGGTGCGCAGGGCCTCGATGCCGGAGGCCTCGGCCAGTTCCCGGCCGAGGACGAGGGCGGGCTCGGCCCAGTCGAGGACGACCGTCCGGTGCCCCTCCCAGGCCCCGGCGACGGCCCAGCTCGCCGCGCCGGTGCCGCCGCCGATGTCCGTGTGGGTGACGGGTGACCACTCCGGGGCGGCCTCGCGCAGCGCGGCGAGGGCGGACCGTACCGCCTCGAAGGTCGCGGGCATCCGGTACGCGGCATACGCGGCGACGTCCGAGCGGTCGCGGAGCACCGGGGCGTCGGTCGGGGTGGTCCCCCGGTAATTGGCGATGAGCCGGTCGACCGCCTGTGCGGCCTGCTTGGGCGGCAGTCCGTCGAGGAGTCCGGCCAGCGCCGCGCGCAGGGCTTCCGCGGTGGAGAGGGTGACGTTCACCGACAAATTGTAGGCGGATGCGACCGGCTGGTCTCCGGCTGCTTCCCGGCCGGTGCCCGTCCTGTGCGGCGCACCGTCGCCCGCAGCCGGTCCGCGCACACGGCCGCCGAGCTGAACTGCCTGGGCACCGGGGCCAGTTGCTACGCTGATCGGCGCGAGGTCAGGAATGCTCACGTGAGGTCGGGAATGCTCATCGAGGGGACCATGCGACAGAAGATCGTGCGCCTGACTCTGGTCGCCGGGGTGCTGGTGCTTGCCCTGCTGCTTCTGCTGGCCACCTGCGGTGCCGGGGGGAACAGGACCAAGGGCGAGGGGGGCAAGGGCGGCGGCGGGCCGAAGAAGCCGGATCGGACGGGTACGGGCCCGGCGACGCAGCTCACCGTTCCCCCCGCGTACACGACCCGACGCGGCTGGGAGCTCGTCAACACCTCGCCCGACTACGCGATCTCCCGGACGACGGGGCGCCTCGCCTATCTGCTGCGGATCTCCGACAGCCAGTACCGGCTGGAGACCATCGACTCGGAGACCGGGAAGGCCGGCTGGAAGGGCGAGAACTGGCGGCCGCCGGCCTCGAAGCACTTCCCGAAGCTGCTCCTGGTCACCAAGGACGACGTGGAGTACTTCGTCACCTGGGCGTACGGAAAGGTCGGTGTGAACGCGCTGACCCCGGCCGACACGATCGTCTCCCTCGATGTGTACAACGCGACGGACGGCTCCCGGCAGCGCATCGAGGTGCCGTGGAACTCCGCGCCGACCGTCGACACCAGCGGACCCGGCATCCTGATCAGCGACGGCCGCACCAACAGCGTGCTGGTCGACCCGGCGAGCGGCCGGATCACGAAGATCGCCCCCACGGCGCTGGAGTACCCGAAGGGCTGCCCGTCCTGCAAGCAGCTCACCGAGGTGTTCGGACTGACCACGAAGGGGCTGCTGGTCAGCGGGGCGCGGGAGTTCTGGGTGCAGGGCGGCTGGTTCAGCCGGAACGTCGCCCCGAAGGGCACCGACCGGTCCAGCGGGATCCCCACGTCGGTGGCCCCCGGCTGGGTGCTGGCGAAGTGGCAGCTCGCCAAGGGCCGGAAGCGGGCGACGACCCATGACCTGTGGGCGGTGCACGACGCGGAGACGGGGAAGCCGGTGGCCACGGTGGAGTGCCACAAGGTCGCGATCAAGCCGGGCCAGTACCCGCAGGCCGTCATGTCGCCCTCGGGGACATACCTGGTGGCCGGGAACCTCGCCTTCGACCTGGAGACGAAGAAGGGGTTCTGTCTGGAGGCGACGGACGGCTCGAAGCCGCTGACCCTGGTCTCCGTGACGGACGAGGGCGTCGCGTACGGCGCGACGCCCGGACGCAATGCGACGGACGTGCTGGCCGGCCGCGGCCGGCCGGTCCAGGTCGAGGTCACCAGCGGGGTGCCGGAAGCGCTGCCCGCGAATGTGCGGCTGCCGGCGACGGAGGCCGCGGCGGGAGTCGGTGTGTTCCGCTGGACGGACGAGCTGGACCGGCTGCATCTGCTCGGCTACCCGCGCGCCGACCGCTGGAGGAGGTCCGGCGAATCGTGATCACTCGCCCCCCCCGGCGGATCGTGACCACTCGCCCCCCCGGGGGCGAGTGGCTCAAAGGCCTTTGCTCAGATCCTTGTGCCATCGCGCTGCCAGGGCCGGCACAGGCCCAGGAAGCACGCCATGGCGCCGACCGCGCACACCAGCTGGACGACCGCCATGGGTACGGCCGTCGCGTCCCCCGCGATACCGACGAGCGGTGAGGCGACGGCCCCGATCAGGAATGCCGACGTACCGAGCAGCGCCGAGGCGGAACCCGCGGCGTGCTTGGTGCGCATCAGGGCCAGGGCGTTGGTGTTCGGCATCGCGAGCCCCATCGCCGACATCAGTACGAAGAGCCCGGCGGCGACCGGCACCAGACCGACATCGCCGAAGACCCCGGCCGTCATCAGCAGCAGCGCGGTAGCGGCCAGCACGATGACCCCGAGCCCGAAGCCGAGCGCCTTGTCCAGGCTGATCCGGCCCACCAGCACCTTGCCGTTGATCTGGCCGACGGTGATCAGACCGATCGAGTTGATGCCGAAAAGCAGACTGAAGGTCTGCGGCGAGGCACCGTAGATCTCCTGGACGACGAACGGCGAGGCGCTCACGTACGCGAAGAGGGCCGCGAAAGCGAGGCTGCCCGCGATCATGTAGCCGGTGAACGTGCGGTCGCCGAGGAGTCCGCGCATGGTGCGCAGCGCGTCGCCGACGCCGCCGGTGTGCCGTTCCTCCGGCGGCAGCGTCTCGTGCAGCCACTTCCAGACGACCAGGGTGAGCAGCACGCCGACGACGGTGAGGACGGCGAAGATGCCCCGCCAGTCGGTGAACCGCAGCACCTGTCCGCCGATCAGCGGCGCGACGACCGGTGCGACGCCGGAGATCAGCATCAGGGTGGAGAAGAACCGGGCCATGTCCACGCCGTCGTACATGTCACGGACCACGGCCCGGGCGATGACGATGCCGGCCGCGCCGGCCAGCCCCTGCAGGAGACGGAAGCCGATGAGGAGCTCCGTGGTGGACGCGAAGACGCAGAGCGCGGTGGCGAGTACGTAGACGACCATGCCGAGCAGGAGCGGCCGGCGCCGGCCCCAGCGGTCGCTCATCGGTCCGACGACGACCTGGCCGAGCGCCATGCCGCCGAGGCAGGCGGTCAGGGTGAGCTGGACGGTGGCGGCGGGGGCGTGCAGGGCGTCGGTGACCGCGGGGAGCGCCGGGAGGTACATGTCCATGGAGAGGGGCGGAAGTGCGGTGAGACCGCCCAGGACAAGGGTGACGAGGAGTCCGGTGCGCCGCGTCGCGGCGGTGGCGGTGGCGGTCGGAGCGGTCGCGGTCCGGGTGCCGGTCCTGTCGGTCGGTATGTGGGTGTGCTGGGCTCGGCTCACGCCGCTCTCCGGCATTCTCATCTCCAAATAGTTGAATTCGCCTCTATGCTCTCAGCTCAGCCGGAGTGGTCGAGACCTTTTTGGGAGCAGGCATGAGCAGGACCGTGCGTTGGGGCGTGCTGGCTACAGGTGGCATCGCCGCGACCTTCACCGCTGATCTTCAGGCGGTGCCCGGCGCGGAAGTGGTGGCCGTGGCCTCGCGCACGGACACGTCGGCCAAGGCGTTCGCCGAGCGGTTCGGGATACCCAGGGCGTACGGCAGCTGGGCCGAGCTCGCCGCGGACGACGAGGTCGACGTGGTGTACGTGGCCACGCCGCACTCCGCGCACCGGGAGGCCACCGCGCTCTGTCTGGAGGCCGGGAAGCACGTGCTGTGCGAGAAGGCGTTCACGCTCAATGCCCGGGAGGCGGAGGAGCTCGTGGCGCTCGCCCGGGACCGTGGCCTCTTCCTGATGGAGGCGATGTGGACGTACTGCAACCCGCTCATCAGGCAGCTGACCGCGCTCATCGCCGACGGCGCCATCGGCGACATCCGCACCGTGCAGGCCGACTTCGGGCTCGCGGGCCCGTTCGGCCCCGACCACCGGCTGCGGGACCCGGCGCTGGGCGGCGGTGCGCTGCTGGACCTGGGGGTGTACCCGGTGTCGTTCGCGCAGCTGCTGCTGGGTGAGCCGGACCGGATCCAGGCCGACGCGCTGCTCTCCCCGGAGGGCGTCGACCTGAACACCGGCATGCTGCTGGGCTGGGAGTCGGGCGCCACGGCGCTACTCAGCTGCTCGCTGGTCGCGGACACCCCGCAGACCGCCTCGATCACGGGCACCCGGGGGCGGATCGACTTCCCGCGCGGTTTCTTCTATCCGGAGCGGTTCGTGCTGCACCGGCCGGGACACGACCCGCAGGAGTTCACCGCGGAGGCCGCGGGCGAGGGACTCAGCGGCATGCAGTTCGAGCAGGCCGAGGTGGTGCGGGCGCTGCTGGCGGGCGAGACGGAGTCGCCGCTGGTGCCGCTGGACGGTTCGCTGGCGGTGATGCGGACGCTCGATGCGGTACGGGACCGCATCGGCGTCCGCTACCCCGCGGACGAGATCGGCTGACCGGGACGGGGCCAGGGCTTCACGCAGGCGTGAGGCCCTGGTTGCCCACCTCAGTGACGAACGATCCGGCCGTCGTGACGGGCGCACCGGGCGTGGTGACGGCCGACACCGTGCGGTAGTCGGCGCGCGCCTGCTCCTGGCCCAGCGTGATGACCGCGTACCCGCGCCGTCCGTTGAAGAACTTCATGTGCGGGTTGGCCTGCATCTGGTTGTTCCAGCTGGCCGGCTTGTCGGAGCCGTCCTTGCCGCTGGTGATGGACGTGGCGACGATCTCCGTGCCCAGCGTGCGGGACGACGGGTCGTCGAAGTCCTTCTTCAGGTCGAAGCCGTAGCCGACGTGCACATCGCCGGTCAGCACCATCAGGTTGTCGATCCCGGCGGCCTCCGCGCCCTTCAGGATCCGGTCCCGGGAGGCCGGGTAGCCGTCCCACGCGTCCATCGACAGCTTGAAGGCATCGGTCGGCACATCGCGCCGCTGGGCGAAGGTGACCTGCTGCGGTACGACGTTCCAGGTGGCCCGCGAGGCGTGCCAGCCGTCGAGCAGCCAACGCTCCTGGGTGGCACCGGTCAGGGTGCGCGCCGGGTCCTCGGACTCCGGTCCCGGCTTCTGCCAGCCGTCCCCGTACGCCTGGTCGCTGCGGTACTGGCGGGTGTCGAGGATGTCGAACTGGGCGAGCCGGCCGAACTGCAGGCGCCGGTAGAGCTTCATGTCGGGGCCGGTCGGCCGCTGCGGGGTGCGCAGTGGCTGGTTCTCCCAGTACGCGCGGTACGCGGCGGCGCGGCGCAGCAGGAACTCCTCCGGCGGGACGTCGTTCTCCGGGGTGCCGCCCGCGTAGTTGTTCTCGGTCTCGTGGTCGTCCCAGGTGACGACGAAGGGGTGCGCGGCATGCGCGGCGCGCAGATCCGGGTCGGACTTGTAGAGCCCGTACCGCAGCCGGTAGTCCTCCAGGGTGACCGTCTCCCGGTTGAAGTGCGCGGGGAGCGTGCGGTCGGTGTAGTTGCGGGCTCCGCCGGTCGCGGTCACGGCGTACTCGTAGAGGTAGTCGCCGAGGTGGAAGACGACGTCGACGTCCTCCTGCGCGAGGTGGCTGTACGCGGTGAAGTAGCCGTCGTGGTAGGCCTGGCAGGAGACGGCGGCGAGGGTCAGCTCGCTGTTGCGGGCGTGCCGGGCGGGAGCGGTGCGGGTCCGGCCGACCTGGCTGATCCACTTCCCGGCGCGGAAGCGGTAGTAGAGGACGCGGTCGGCGTCGAGGCCCTTGATCTCGACATGGACGCTGTGGTCGAACTCCGGGTGGGCGATGGTGGTGCCGCGCCGGACGATCCGGGTGAAGTGCTCGTCGCGGGCAAGCTCCCAGCGCACGTGGACGCGGGCGTTCGGCAGTCCGCTGTCCGGCTCGTACGGGCGGGGTGCGAGTCTCGTCCACAGCAGGACCGAGTCCGGCAGCGGGTCGCCGGAGGCGACGCCGAGGGTGAACGGGTCCTCGCTGATCTTCCTGACGTCCAGCTCGGCGGCGCTCGCGGCGCCGGCGGTCGGCAGATTGACCGAGAAGGCGAGCGCGGCAGCGGCACCGGTGACGGTGAGGAAGCGGCGGCGGCCGAGGTGGCGTGCGGCGTCGCGCATCTCCTGCTGGTGCGATGAGTACGTCATCTGTCACTCCCCTGACTGGTGGTGTACGGGGGAAGTCCACTGGTCCCGCACATCGAGTGGCTGTCGTGTTCGCGTCGCACGGGCGTCGCGCGGATGAGGAGTGCGGCAGGATCGCCCCTCGGGGGACGAATTGCGCAGGGGGTACCGCAGACACAGAGGCACGCAGGCACAGGCGTACGCAGTCGCAGGAACCATGATCATCATCGAGCGGTCCCGGTGGCACTGGAATCGCCGACGAACGATCGAGGAATCATTCCGCCTAACCCGAACCGGCCGCCCGTCAGGGACCTTTGGCCCGGGAGGCGTACGCTGCGGCGTCATGAGCAACAAACTGTTGAACTCCGATGCGAAAACGGCCGTCGTCACGGGCGCGGGCTCCGGGATCGGCCGTGCGGTGGCTCTTGCCCTGACCGGCGCCGGCTGGTCGGTGGCCCTTGCGGGCCGCCGACCGGAGCCCCTCGCCGAAACCGCGGAACTGGCCGGGGAGAAGGCCAGGGTGATCACCGTCCCCGCCGATGTCTCCCGCCCCGAGGACGTGACCGCGCTGTTCTCCTCCGTACGCGAGTGGATCGGCCGGGTCGACCTGCTGTTCAACAACGCGGGCACCTTCGGCCCGCGCTCCGTCCCGGTCGAGGACCTGTCGTACGACGACTGGCGCACCGTGGTCGACGTGAACCTGACGGGGGCGTTCCTGTGCGCGCAGGCGGCGTACCGGCAGATGAAGGAGCAGGACCCGCAGGGCGGTCGGATCATCAACAACGGCTCGATCTCCGCCCATGCGCCGCGCCCGCACTCGGTGGCGTACACAGCGACCAAGCACGCCATGACGGGGCTGACGAAGTCGCTGTCCCTGGACGGGCGCCCGTACCGGATCGCCTGCGGACAGATCGACATCGGCAACGCGGCGACCGAGATGACCGAGCGGATGCAGACCGGCACTCTTCAGGCCGGCGGCGAGCTGGCGGTGGAGCCGGTGATGGCGGCGGACGACGTGGCGCGGACGGTGCTGCACATGGCGGAGCTGCCACTGGAGGCGAATGTGCAGTTCGCGACGGTTCTGGCGACGACGATGCCGTACGTGGGCCGCGGTTGAGAGCCGACGTGATATCGAACCTTTGACCCCAGCCGACCGCTCCGGCATCATCCGGCCGGGCGCGGGCGCGCGTTGCCCCGGCACCTGCTCCTGGGCGAGACGGGCAACAGCATCAAGAACTGCCACGGAGCCGGAGCCTCGGCCGCGGTTCGGCGCGCCGGTCGTCCCGGCCGGGAATGCTCTGCACCGCGGGGCTGTTGACCTGCTTCATGCATCAGATTCCAGGCACCGAGGTCCTGCGCTACACCGCGTTCTCCGCCGACCCCGAGGGCGGCAATCCGGCGGGTGTCGTCCTCGACGCCTCCGGTCTCGACGACGCGGCGATGCTCGCCATCGCGGCCGAGCTCGGCTACAGCGAATCGGCGTTCCTGACCGGGCCGGGCGACACGGACGGATCGACCGGTCGTGGTTATACGATCCGCTACTTCAGCCCGAAGGCCGAGGTCCCGTTCTGCGGCCACGCGACCGTCGCGACGGCCATCGCCTTCGCCGAGCGCAACGGCCCCGGCGATCTGGTCCTCACCACACGGGCGGGCACGGTCCCGGTGACCATCGCCCAGGACGGCGCCGAGCTCCGTGCCACCCTCACGAGCGTCGAGCCCCACGTCTCGGATGTCGCCCCGGACGACCTGGCCGAGGCGCTGGCCGCCCTGGACTGGCCGGCCGCCGACCTGGACCCGGCCCTGCCGCCCCGCATCGCCTTTGCGGGCGCCCGCCACCTGGTGCTGGCCGCGGCAAGCCGCGAGCGGCTCGCCGAGCTCGACTACGACTTCGCGCGTCTCGAATCGCTGATGCACCGCCTCGATCTGACGACGGTTCAGCTGGTGTGGCGCGAGTCGCAGGCCGTCTTCCATGTCCGCGACCCGTTCCCGGTCGGCGGTGTGGTCGAGGACCCGGCGACGGGCGCGGCGGCGGCCGCGTTCGGGGCGTACCTGCGCGAGCTGGCCCTCGTCCCGGACGCCGCGGTCCTCACCCTCCACCAGGGTGAGGACATGGGCCGCCCCGGCACACTCACGGTCGAACTGCGTGCGGGCGACGCACGGGTGCGGGTGAGCGGGACGGGGACACGGATCCCGGCGGCGGAGTGACGCGGCGGGCGGCTACTGCCCCAGGAACCGCCGGTACCAGGGGGCGTGCCGGGCAAAGGTGACGGCGAAGCCCGCGTCCGGCTCGCAGCCGGTGTCCTGCCAGACCCGCTCGTCGGCGAACCAGTGGTCCACCGCGAGCATGTCGAGATGGTGCAGGGCGTACGGGACTTCGGCCAGCCGGGTACGCGCGGCGTCGACACCGATGCCCGGACCCGCCCAGGGCAGTCCGAGTTCGCCCACGACCGTCGACAGCAGGTCCGAACAGGCCACCGGCTCCGGGTGGTTGACGTGGTAGACGCCCGCCGGCCCCTTCGGGGAGAGCGCCGCGCCGAGCAGCGCTCTGCCCAGCGTCTCCACGTCGATGAGCGAGTGTCGCGCCTCGCACCCGGTCAGTCCGGCCCTCAACTGCCGGAGCAGGGCGACGAGTCCGGGCACCGCCCAGCGGTCCCCGGCACCGTGCACGATGTGCGGGCGCAGTACGGCTCCGCCCGCCGCGAGGACGTGTTGCTCGCCGGCGGCGCGAGTCCGGCTGGTGGCCGAGGCGGGGGCCGGTTCCACCCGGTCCGGCAGCAGCTCCGTGAACGGGCCACGGCCGTAGACGGATGCTGTACTCAGGTGGACGATCCGGGCGACGCCGCTGCGTGCGGTCTCCTCGACCAGGGCGCGGGTGCCGTGGTCGTTGACGGTCGTGGCCGTTTCCGCGTCGCCGCCGATCTGCGCGGCGCAGTGGATCACGGCATCGATCCCGTCACAGCTGCCGCGCAGGGAGGAGGGATCGGCGAGATCTCCGTACACGGTCTCGACGCGGACCCCGGCGCCGGTCACGACGTCGCGACCGCTGTCGAGCGCGGTCCGGTGCGTCATCAGGCGCAGGCGGGCCCCGGGGACCTGACGCGCGGCGGCCACGACATGGCTGCCGATGAATCCGGCTGCCCCGGTGATGAGGATGCGCGGCGCCGTCATGGCCGTACGTCCTGCGCTTCCTCGACGCGGTCCGGGGAGTCGAGCGTGCTGGTGAAGACAGGTGCGCCGTCCTGGGTGGCCCGGACCTGCACCCTGGTCGTCGACGGGGTGCCCGCAGGGACGATCCGGGCCTCGATCCAGCAGGGGCGGTCGAGTTCGACGTAACGGAGGAAGGCGGTCTCCAGCGACACCGGGAGGAAGGCGCGCCCGGGGCGGACGACGTGGGCGGCCTGCCGGGCCGCCTCCAGCAACAGGATGCCCGGCACATGGTCGTTGGGCCGGCCGAAGAGGGTCGGATGCCCGGTGTCGAGCCGCAACTGCCAGACCCCCTGACGCGGAGTCGGTGCCAGCACGACGTCACGCTCGGAGGTCCGGCCGGCCTCGTGCGGCGCGACGGCCGGGAGGAGGGGAACAGGTACGCCGATCACGGCGTGGCGGTCCCCCCGCAGCCGCTCGTACACCTTCGCCGACGTGCAGCTGATCCGGCCGCCGCCGGCTGCGATCCGGCTGCCGCTGCGGTGCAGGAGCAGTTCCAGGCTCATGGAGCCGAGGCCCCGGCCCCGCCGCTTGATCCGGGAGCAGGAGACGTCGACAGTGATGTCCCAGGGTCCGCCGGGGTGCTCGGGGTGCGCGTCGAAGGCGAGGCGTTCGGGCGAGGAGATGTACCCGAGCTCCCACATCACGAACTGGTCTCCGACCGGAACATCGAACTCCGCGTGAGCGAGCAGCATCGTCGTCTGCCGCATGGTCTCCGCGATCAGCAGGGGGTCCTGGTAGCGGCCTGCCACGGGGGCGAAGAAGCGGTGCATACGCGGCCAGCGGGCCGACACCGAGAACTGGGTGTCGGTCTGTCTGGTCCAGCCGGTGGGAAAGACATCCTCGGGATCGGAACGGTGGACCAACTCCCGTGGAAATTTGGACTGTCGGCCTTGGCGCGACGTCGAACCGGCGCGTGAGGTGAGCTGAAGCATGAAGTTCCCCCAGAGGATCCATGTAAGAGGCCTGTCACCCCCGCAGTAAGATACTGACAGCCCGGTTTTCGATTCCAGCCAGACCTCCTGTGGCGCTGACCACGCCACGACTAGAGAGACACGTAGCTGATGGCACAGCAGGCGCGCGCGATCCAGACTCGACGGTCGATCCTGGTGGCAGCCGCCGCCGTTTTCGACGAGCGCGGCTACAGCAGCGCCACCATCAGCGAGATCCTCGCGCGGGCGGGGGTGACCAAGGGGGCGCTGTACTTCCACTTCAGCTCGAAGGAGGAGCTGGCGCTCGGCGTGATGGATCTCCAGCTGGACGTCGTTCCGCTGCCGCCCCAGCTGACGAAGCTTCAGGACCTGGTGGACCAGGGCATGCTGCTCGCCCACCGGCTCCGTCATGAACCCTTGGTGCGGGCCAGCGTCGGACTGGCGATGGACCAGGCAGTGGAGGGTCTCGACCGGGGCACCCCGTTCCGGGCCTGGATAGACCGGCTCGAACATCTGCTGACCGCGGCGAAGAATCAGGGTGAACTCCTGCCGCACGTCCAACCGGGCGAGACGGCGGAGCTGCTGGCGGGCGCCTTCTCCGGCATCCAGGTGATGTCCCAGGTCCTGTGCAGACGCGAGGACTTGGGTCGCCGTATCTCCGTCCTGCTGCACTACATCCTGCCGAGCATTTCGACGCCCGCCGTGCTGGCCACCCTCGATATGGCTGAGGACCGCGGCGAGCGGCTGCTCACTTCCCTCGAAACCGTACCGAGCCAGGCCGTCGCCACCGGCTGACCACCTGGAATCGGCCCGTGCTGTCCGGAACCGAACCGGATGGTCTTCAATGCCGGCCGGCGGCAGCGCCTGCGGGACAGCCCCCGGCACCACCCTCGACAGGGCCGATCGGGCGGAATCGATGCAATCGGTCCGATGATTCGCGGCAGCGGCGGGAGTCTTGGCTCCGACCGCACGAATCGAGAAGGTGGGACCGATGACGACCGACCTGCACGAGATCCTGGACACGCACGTCGGCAAGGGGCCGGTGCCGGGCGTGGTGGGTCTGGTGGCCCGGGGTGACCGGACCGAGGTCCACGCGGTCGGCTCGGCCGACGTCGAGGGCACAGCCCCGATGGCCCGGGACTCGATCTTCCGTATTGCCTCGATGACCAAGCCGATCGTCGCCGCGGCGGTCATGATGCTGGTCGAGGAGGGCCGGATCACGCTGGACGAACCGATCGGCCGGTGGCTGCCGGAACTGGCTTCGCCGAAGGTGCTCCGTACGCCGTCCGGCCCGCTCGACGACGTGGTCCCGGCGACCCGGCCCCTCACCGTGTTCGACCTGCTCACCTTCCGTGCCGGGTACGGCTTCCCGTCCGACTTCACGCTGCCGGGGGTCGCCCCGCTGTTCAGCGAGTTGAAGCAGGGACCGGAGCCGGAGGACGTCCCGGCGCCCGACACATGGATGGCGACGCTGTCGCGTATCCCGCTGCTGAACCAGCCGGGCGAAGCCTGGCTGTACAACACCTGCTCGGACATCCAGGGTGTGCTGATCGCCCGGGTCTCGGGCCGTTCACTGCCGGAGTTCCTTGCCGAGCGGCTGTTTGAGCCGCTGGGCATGAAGGACACCGGTTTCGCGGTACCGGCCACGAAGCTCGGCCGCTTCACCAGCCTCTACCGCATCGATCCGCACGGCGGTCCCCGACTGGTGGACGCCCCCGACGGCCAGTGGAGCAGCGTGCCCGCGTTCCCGTCCGGCGCGGGCGGGCTGGTCTCGACCCTCGACGACTGGCTGGCGTTCGCCCGCATGATGCTCGCCGACGGGACCGTCGACGGCCGTCGGCTGCTGTCGCCCGCATCGGTGCGTCGGATGACCACCGACCATCTGACCCCGGCCCAGCGCGAGGCCGGCGGACTGTTCCTCGAGGGCCAGGGGTGGGGCTTCGGCGGCTCGGTCGATGTCGAGACGATCGACCCGTGGAACGTGCCGGGCCGCTATGGCTGGATCGGCGGCACCGGCACGACGGGGCATCTCGTCCCGTCCACCGGAACAGTCACGATCATGCTCAGCCAGCTGGAGATGACGGGGCCGACACCGCCCGCGCTGATGCGGGACTTCTGGCGGTACGCGGCGGGCGCCTGAGGCCGCAGCCGCGGGCGCCGCGCACGGACCGACGCCGGTTACCGGACACCGGTCAACCCGCCATGACGGGGCGGCATCCGGAACCTGAACGGCAAGCGACTACCATCACGGGCACCGCAGCGAGCCCAGGAGTGCTGACCTTGTCCGAACCGCGCATCGGCGTATCCATCGTGACCATGGGCGACCGCCCGCAGCAGGTCGAAGCCCTCCTGGCCTCGGTGGCCATGCAGGACGTCCTGCCGACCCGTCTCGTCATCGTGGGCAACGGCACCTCGCTGCCGGACTTCACCGCCGTCCCCGGCCTTTCCGGCCTGGCCGGCGGTGTGACCATGATCGAGCTCGACGAGAACCTCGGCTGCCCCGGAGGCCGTAACGTCGCCCTCCGCCGCCTCGCGGAACTCGGTGACGTGGACGTCGTCGTCGAGCTGGACGACGACGGACTCCTCGTCGACACCGGTGTGCTGCGCAAGGTCCAGCAGATGTACGCCGCAGACCCGAAGCTCGGCATCGTCGGCTTCCGCATCGCCGACGAGCACGGCGAGACGCAGCGCCGTCATATCCCCCGGCTGCGCGCCACCGACCCGATGCGCCGCGGCCCGGTCACGGCGTTCCTCGGCGGCGGCCACGCCCTCTCCATGAAGATGCTTGCCGAAACCGGCCCGTGGCCCGCGGAGTTCTTCTTCACGCACGAGGAGACGGACCTGTCCTGGCGGGCGCTCGATGCGGGCTGGAAGATTCTGTACGAACCCGATCTGCTGCTCCAGCACCCGAAGACGTCCCCGGCCAGGCACTCGGTCTACTACCGGATGACGGCCCGCAACCGGGTCTGGCTGGCCCGCCGCAACCTGCCTCTCCCCCTGGTCCCGGCCTACCTGGGCACCTGGACCCTCCTCACCGTGGCCCGCACCCGCTCGGCCGCCGGTCTGCGCGCCTGGGCCGGCGGCTTCGCCGAGGGGGTCCGCACCCCGTGCGGCCGACGACAGCCCATGCGGTGGCGCACGGTGTGGCGCATGACGGTGCTGGGGCGGCCGCCGGTCATCTGAGGCCCCACCGATAACGGACGTGCGGCCGCCGGGCGCTCTCAGGCGAATCCCTGCCAGGAGCTCGTGGGACCGGATGAAACCTGCCACTGGTCGAGGATGCCGTCCCAGTCGTGCATCGGCGCGGAGTGGAAAGCGCCGGACGGATGCTGCTGGTCCCATGTCCCCTCCTGGTGCGGCGGGCGAGGCTGGGTGGGGTAGTACCACTGCCGGGGCTGGGGCATGGTGGGCGCCTCGGTGCCGTCGACGCGGCGATGACGGCCGGAACGGTCCAGCGGCTGCGAGGCATGGGTGAGACGGCCCTGCGCCTCCAGATACCGGGT
Source organism: Streptomyces sp. NPDC005181 (assembly GCF_040608395.1). Taxonomy (NCBI): domain Bacteria; kingdom Bacillati; phylum Actinomycetota; class Actinomycetes; order Kitasatosporales; family Streptomycetaceae; genus Streptomyces; species Streptomyces sp. NPDC005181. Next base: position 18,971 of record NZ_JBEXID010000046.1, on the reverse strand, counting down.
GCGGGCGACGAGGCGGGGGAGATCGAGACCGAGCTCGGTCGCCAGCACGGCGAGGTCGGTCCCCGTGCTCCACGCTCCGACCAGGACCGCGTCCACGGCCGTCGACGACGCCGTTGATTGGACCGGTTCGTCAGCGACCGGAGCATGAGGGGGGCTTGGAGGTGCGGGCGGAGCCTCATGGGACACATGCCTTCCCTCCGGTTCCGGGTGCGGGGGATATCCGTCCGCGTCATCGAGTGGCAGCTTGCGCACATCGGCAGCGTGCTGGTCCAACAGCGCCTTGGCGATGGCCCGGGCATCGTCCTTCCCCACGGTGCGGCGGGCGAGGCGTACTTCGCGTTCATGGAGACCGAGGAGTTCCGCGACGGTCCCGTCGCTGCCCAGCGTCACTGCAAACGCGGCCAGCGTCCGCATCCGGTCCGCATTTCGTTCGTCAAGAGCCCCCTGCGCACGGCGTACGTCCTCGTCATTCCCGAAATATGCCCGCGCCAGCACGGCATGGCGCTCCCACATCTCTCTCGGTTCCATGCCCGGAGCAACGCCTCTGTAACTGATTTGAAGCGATATTCGATCTAAAGGTACCAAGAAAGGTGAAACGCCATCTAATCATTCTGTGTCGCACTCTAGTTACTCATATGGGTGCTGATCGTTACCACCGTCATGAACGCACCCACATCCGCCACCGCTGCCGGCAGAGGCTCCGCGGCATCCATTCCGCACCCCTCGCAGGCCCCCCGTGCATCTCATGCCCGGCCGCGTCCGCGGCCCCAGCTGGATGCGCCGCACGGAGCACGCGCATCACGGGGGCAGCTTGCCGGCGCGTTCGTGGCGGGTCAGGCGTACACGGATGCGGCAAACGAGACACCGCTCTACGCCGAACTGGTCGCAAGCTGGACGGCAAGCGCCGCTACGGTACCCGGCATCCCCGACTCCGAATGGCAGCGCCTGACCTCCTACCAGTCCTTTCTCCGTGAGGTCGAGTCGGTCCTCCGTGACCTCCGCCCCCACCGGGCCCCCGACACGCTGCGCAGATGAGGCGTGTGGTGCGAAGAGACGACCTTCGCTCCCGTCGCCGCGAAGAGGGCGGCGACGGGAGCGAAGGAACAGGTGACGCAGGGGTGACGGACAGGGTCAGGGGGCGGTGCCCCAGGCGAGGGTGGAACCCACGTAGACACCGATCTTCGACGCGTCGGCGTAGGCGGTGTTGGTGGCGCGGCTGTAGTCGTCGGCCTCGTTGAAGTTCGACCAGTCGCTCTTGTTCAGGCGCAGCTGGATCTCCCCGGTGGAGGCTCCCGCCGCCAGGCTGCCACTGCCGAATCCGACCTCCAGGTAGTGGCTGGCCCCGGCGGCCGAACTGCCGGAGGACGTCACGCCGGTGGTCACGCTGCCGCAGCCCAGCACCGCGTAGTCGCAGGCAGTGCCGAAGGTGCTCGCGCCGGCCTCGGGGGTGAACCAGTAGCGCACCTTCACCGTGGACAGGTTCACCGCGGTGGTCCCGGTGTTGACCAGCTGCAGGCCCATCCGGATCTGGTTGTCGGTGGCCGAGAAATCGCTGTTCTTGTACTGGACCTTGAGGGTGCCGGTGCCGGTTCCGCCGCCCGCGGACGTGGTTGCCGAGACGGCGGCGGAGGCCGCCGAGACGTTCCCGGCCGCGTCCCGGGCCTTGACCGTGTAGCTGTACGCCGTCGAGGCGGTGAGCCCCGTGTCGGTGAACGAGGTCGTGGCCGAGGAGCCCACCTGCACCCCTGCGCGGTACACGTCGTAGGCGGTCACGCCGGTGTCGTCGGTCGAGGCCGACCAGGACAGCGAGACACTGCCGCTCGTCTTCCCCGTGACGGTCAGGCCGGTCGGCGCGGAAGGCGCCTGGGTGTCGTCGTCACCGCCGCCGCTGCCGTCAAGGGGCGGGTACGCGTTGCGCACCAGCTCCTGGAACTGGGCGGAGAACCAGTGGCCCGCCAGCGGCGAGTCGGGCAGCGCGCCGGTCAGGTTGTTGCCGTTGCGCCCGTTGCCCGTGTACGTCGGGTCGCACATCCGGTCGAAGCCCTTGCCCTCGTCGTTGTCGATGGGCTGACTGTTGCCGTCCGACTCGCCCGGGGGCTTGGCCCAGCCGCCGCCGCTGCCTGCGGCCGCGCCGCCCCACGCGTAGTACCACGAGAGCAGATAGTGCTGGAAGTCACGGCCGGACGCGGCCGGGCAGGAGTGGGGATCCGTGCAACTGCCGATCCGCTTGAAGTACTTGTCGAACATGGCATAGCGGAGGTAGTCGCCCATCTTGGCGGCCTTGGCCACCGACGCGGCGATCTCGCCCTCCTTGCCCTGGGCGGAGGCCCAGCGGTAGGCCCAGTAGGCGGCCTGCACCGCGCGGGCGTCGGCGTCCGGAGCGTTGGTGTACTTCCACTGCTTGGCATAGCTCGCGTCGTCGACGAACAGGTCGAGAAAGCCGTTCGGGCCGCCATAGTTGAAGAGATCGGTGGTCGGCTGGGGGATGGTCTCCCACACCGACTCCTGCGCACCGCGCTGATAGGTGTTGATGAAAGAAGGTCCGGCTCCCGGCCCCGACTCGCCGCCGGTGCCCGGCTTGTTGCCGTAGCCGTAGGTGTTGTCGAGGTCCATCAGCCAGTGCATGCCGTAGATGTCCATCGTGCCGTAGGACGAGGCCAGCTCCGTGGCGATGGGGTCCGAGCCGACCGTCACCGAACTGTCCAGGGCGGACGGATAGTTGTCGGGCAGCGGCCATTCGGGGGCGTAGGTCGCCGGGGAGCTCGGGTTGTACGCGTCGGTGGTGGACTGATCGGCGTGCTGCGGGATGATCGTGCGCTCCGCGATCGCCCAGGCGTCGTTGAAGGGGGCCCAGTCCCCTGTCACCCGGCCGTACGCGGCCTCCAGCCACATCCAGAAACTGACGGCCTCGGAGGTGGTCTCGTGACCGTGGTCCGGTGCTTCGACCATCAGCGTCTCGGCCGAGTGGTACGGAAGGCCGTCGGGGCTGAAGTAGCCGTTGGCCGCCGCTTTGATCTTGCCGTACTGGGTGAGGAACGCCTGGGTGTACGGATCGTCGGCCGCCGCGGCACGGGCACCTGCGCCCGTCGGGGTGGCGGGCCTGGCCACGGCGGTGCCCTGGGTGAGACCCATCGCGATCAGGCTGCCGCCCATGGCCGTACTGAACGTTCTCCGTGATATCGACACAAATCCTCCGTTGGCGGGCGTCGTAGGGGGAGGGAGTGAGTGAGAGAGGGAAGGAGCGTTGTGCGGGTCGGGAGGGGGAACGTCAGGGCTCGATGCCCCAGGCGAGTTCGCCGCCGATGTAGACCGCGACCTTCGGGGCGTCCGCGTAGGAGGTCCCGGTGGTGCGCCTGTAGTCGTCGCTCTCGTCGAAGTCCGACCAGTCGGTCTTGCTCAGGCGCAACTGGTTCTCGCCGGTGGCGGCGCCCGCAGCCAGGCTGCCGCTGCCGAAGCCGACCTCCAGGTAGTGGTCGGCGCCGGCCTTCGGCGAAGTCACCGCGGCCGCCCGGTGGGTGAGGGTGGAGCAGCCGAGCGGGGACCAGTCGCACCACGTCCCGTACGAGGCGAATTCGGAATCCGGGGTGGCGGCATGGGCGGCATCGGGAAGCTCGGGGTTGTCGGTGGCGGAGCCGAAGTATTTCCCGTGGGCGGCGGCCAGGTCGTGCAGGGTGCCCTGCTCGGCCGCCGCAGCCGGCACGCCCGCCAGGGATGCGGCGACTGCACATGCGATGAATAACCGGACCGGCAGTCCGCCCGGGCAGCCGTGCGTGGAGCGCTTTACCGGACTCATGACATTCGCTTTCCTCGGCCGAGAACAGCCGGGGACATGGGTGCGCGGCAGCGCCCATGCCTCCGGTTCACGTCTCGAAGGTGTGGGGAGCGGAGGGTAGGGAAGCGTGCAAGTCTTGATGGTGGGAGCGCTCCCAAAGTGGCGTGGTGATGCGCACCTGTCAAGCATTGAATCACAACTGCCTTACGTATTCGTTAACTTGAACGCACACAGCCGGGCCCTCCGCGGCACACAACCGCAGGTCCGGGCCGCGCGGCGATCCGGAATCACATGCGGCACCTACGCGCCTCCGGCGACTGGCGCCTGCACCGCATTCCGACCGGGCGTTTCCCCTCTCCGGTGACCCCCGTCCGGACCTGTGCACCCCGCCCCGGAACACCACTACCGGAATTCACCCCTCCGGAAGTCCTCACCCGGCGCCGGGCTGCTGCGGGTGGCTCCGGAACGGCCCGGCTCCGCACGGAAGTCCGCGTGGAGGAAGGCCCCGATAGCAGGCAGCTCTCGATCAGGACGGTGGGGGCGCCGGTCTCGATAGGTGCCGGCGTACGCGTTAGGGTGCACAGCCGGGTACTCCGCGAGCGCCGCCGGTGCCGGGTTCACGGCATGGGGGAATGAGACGGTCACGGCATGAGAATCACGGCGCGAGAGCTCAACCGCTCCACGCTCGCCCGGCAGTTGCTGTTGCGACGGGAGACGCTCGGCGTCACGGATGCGGTACGGCACGTGGTCGCACTGCAGGCGCAGCAGGCGGCCTCGCCCTACCTCGCGTTGTGGAACCGCCTCACCGACTTCGACCCGGCCGACCTCGATACTGCCTTCGCCGGCCACACGGTCGTCAAGTCGACTCTCATGCGGATCACGTTGCATGCCGTCCACGTTGACGATTTCCGGGCCTTCCGTGAGGCCGTGCAGCCGTTGCTGCGTGCCTCCAGGCTGGGTGACCGCTTCACGGCGTCCGGGCTGACCGCCGAGGACGCCGACGGGCTGGTTCCGGAGCTGCTGGCGTTCGCCGACCGGCCTCGGACGGCTGCGGAGTACGAGGCCTGGCTCGCACAGCGGCTGGGTGCGCCGCCGAAGCCCGGAGCGTGGTGGGGACTGCGGCAGTACACGCCGCTGCTGCACGCACCCACCACGCCTCCGTGGTCGTTCGGCTCCCGTCCGGCGTACGTCGCACCCCCGACCCGACCGGTGCTGGCGGACCCGGAGGTGTCCGCCGCGTCCTTGCAGGTGCTGGCCCTGCGCTATCTCGAGGGGTTCGGGCCGGCATCGGTGGCGGACGTGGCGCAGTTCGCGCTGGTCCAGCGAGCCAGGGCCAGGACGGCACTGCGGACTCTCGCCGGTGACGGTGGCATCGAGCGGCTGGAAGGGCCGAACGGCGAGGAGCTGTTCGACGCCCCGGGCGCAGCGCGTCCGGACGAGGACACGCCGGCACCGCCCCGGCTGATGGCCATGTGGGACAGCATCCTGCTTGCCTACTCCGACCGCAGCCGTGTCATCCCGCCGGACTACCGCACGCTCGTCACCCGCAGGAACGGCGACGTGCTGCCGACCCTGCTGATCGACGGGTACGTCGCCGGCGTATGGCGTCCGGCCGAGGGAGGGATCGAGGCGACCGCCTTCCACCACCTGCCGGACGACATCTGGGAGCAACTCGCCGCCGAGGCCCGGGCGCTGACGGCCTTCCTCGCCGACCGCGAACCGGAGGTCTATCGCCGTTACGGCCACTGGTGGAGCAGGCTGCCGAGTGCCGAGGTCCGACTGCTCCCCGGCGATTGAGACGGCGCCCACGAACATCTGCCGGGATCACCCGGCGCTCGACGGGCAGGGGTGCATGCCCACCGGCTCAGCGAGTGAGCCGATGGACCGGTCCGGGGCAGACCTCGGCGCGAGCGTCAGACGCCCGCAGCTCGGGCCGCCCGATACACCTCGGCCGCCACGTCGACGAGTTCGGCGGCGTCACGCGTCGTTGCCTGGAGGTCCAGCAGGATCTCGGGTACGCCCGTTGCGGCGTGTGCCACCAGGTCCTCGACGATCTGGGCCACGCTGCCCCGGAAGGGCTGTCGGTCCGCGCCCTCGAACGGTTTGGGGCTGTATCGCGCGTTGGCGCGGACGCAGACGCCGATCGGCCGGTCCCTGCCGCGCTCTCCAGCCAGGTCCTGTACCTGCCGCCACTGTTCGGCCAGTGCGGTGGCGCCCATGGCGACGGGCATCCAGCCGTCCGCCCGGTCCACCAGCCGGCGGGCGGCGCGCGGGCTGTTGGCCGGCAGATAGACCGGGATCGGGCGAACGGGCTTGGGACCGACCTCGGCCGGCGCGATGGTGGTCAGCTCGCCCCGGTACGAGACCGGGTCCGGGCCCCAGACGGCCGCGCAGACGTCCAGCAGTTCGTCCAGGACCGCGCCGCGCTTCTCGAAGGGGGCGACCGCGGCCGCCGCGTACTCGTCGAGGGACCAGCCGGTTCCGAGGCCCGCGATCACCCGGCCGCCGCTCGCGACGTCGAGCGAGGCGAGCGACCGGGCCAGTTGGAACGGTACGTGGAGAGGGGCGATCAGGACGCTGGTGCCGAGCCGGGCCCGGCCGGTGGCCGCGGCGGCCAGGGTGAGCGTGACCAGCGGGTCGGCGACGCTGCGGTACTGATCGGGCCACGGCAGCCCCGGTACGCCGTACAGCCCCTGGGTGGCCGGCTCGGGAAAGAGCACGCGTTCGAAGACCCACAGGCTCTCGTACCCGGCGTCCTCCGCCGCGCGTGCCACCGTGGCCACGTCGCGGCCGATGTCGTACTGCTTCATCTGCGGAAGACCGAGACCGAGCGAGACCGGCATACGTGCACTCCTTCACCAGGACGACGAGACAATTACCGTATGTCACCTTTTGGTTGCCTGCGGTCAACGAGGCGGATGAAGGCGAGTGAATGTGTGCGACGCCGACGGGTGGTCGACGGGTGGCTTCACGGTCCTGACGGCCGCACGCTCGGCCACCGTCGCCGACGGCCCTGCGGCCGCTACGGGCGTGAGCCGCCTCGTGCAGCTTGCCCCGGAGCGGTGTACAGGACGACTCTGGAGGAGGCATCGCCTGCGGCTCGGGGAACTCGGCATCAGGCTGTGCATCCGGAGACGACGGAGAGGCGCCGACCGTGGACGGTCGGGAACCCGTGGGGAAGCAGCCCGGCGCGAGTGGCCACCGGGCTGTGCCGCACACCGCGGACATGCGGGTGGAGGCATGGTCGCCGACGGCCGAGGGCTGCATCGGCGAGGCGGTGCGCGCGGTGGTGGAGGGCTTCGCCGACACGTCCGGGGCCGCAGTCGTCGGGGAACGCGCCTCCGTGGTCACGGCAGAGTCCGACGAGGATCTGCTGGTGTCCGTCCTGGAGGAGGTCGTCTACCGGATGGACGCCGACGGTGAGATCCCGCTCGATGTGGAGGTGGGGTCGATCCGGTCGGCGGGGAACGGCCGGGGCCTGTCGGTCCGCTTCCGGATGGCCGACGCCGGCACTGCCGTGCCGGTCGGTGCGGTGCCGAAGGCCGTTTCACTGCACGACCTGCAGCTGCGCGGCGGCCCCGGCGGCTGGACCTGCCGGGTGACCCTCGACGTCTGAGTGCAGGGCGGGGAAGGACGGGATCATGGCGCTCACGGTGGCACTGGCCGGCGACACCATGCTCGGGCGCAGCGTCGCCGAGGAGCTGCGCCGCTCGCCGGTGCCGGAAACGCTCGTCTCCATGGGGGTCAGGGAGGCGCTCTCGGAGGCGGACCTGGTCGTGCTCAACCTGGAGTGCTGTGTCTCCGACCGCGGGCACCGCTGGCCCGACCCGCGCAAGGCCTTCTTCTTCCGCGCGCCCTCCGCCGCCGCGCAGGTGCTGGCCGACCTGGGGGCAAACTGTGTGACGCTCGCCAACAATCACGCGCTGGACTACGGGTTCGACGCCCTGGCCGACACCCGCACCCTGCTGGCCGGGGCCGGTGTCCACGCGGTCGGCGCCGGGGCGAACGTACACGCGGCCCGGGAGTTCGCGGTGCTGGAGGCGGGCGGTGTGCGGCTGGCGGTGGTGGGCGTCACGGACCACCCGGAGGAGTACGCGGCCGGGACGGACAGTCCCGGTGTGGCCTGGGCCGATCTCCGCACGGGGGTGCCCGGCTGGCTGACGGAGTCGGTGGGCCGGGCCGCTGCGGCGGCGGATGTCGTGCTGGTCACTCCGCACTGGGGCCCCAACATGACCTCCCGGCCACCGCGCCACATCGCGGCCGTGGCCCCGGAGCTGCTGGCGGCGGGAGCGACGCTGGTCGCCGGGCACTCCGCCCATGTCTTCCACGGGATCGCCGACCGGATCCTCTACGACCTGGGCGACTTCGTCGACGACTACGCCGTCGACCGGGTCCTCCGCAACGACCTGGGGCTCCTCTTCCTGGTGACCCTGGACGGCCCGGATGCCGCGCACCTGGTTCCCGCCCGGGTGGCGGCGGTGCCGCTGGCCCTGGACTACTGCCACACGCGCCTGGCACGCGGCGAGGAACGGGAGTGGATCCGCGAGCGGCTCACCACCGCCTGCGCCGAGTTCGGCACCACCGTCGCCGACCGGACCGGACGGCTGACGGTCGACTGGAGGTGAGGGACGTGGACATCGCACTGATGGAGAAGAGCCCGTACCGCTTCCGTATCGAGCAGCGGGGGCCGATGCGCGTACCCGGGGTGGTGTTCGCCTCGCGTGCGCTGCTGCCGCAGGCGGCCGGGGACAAGGCGCTGGAGCAGGTGGCGAACGTGGCGACGCTGCCCGGCATCGTCCGCGCCTCCTTCGCCATGCCCGACGTCCACTGGGGTTACGGCTTCCCGATCGGCGGGGTGGCCGCCACCGACATCTCCCACGGCGGGGTCATCTCGCCCGGCGGCGTCGGGTTCGACATCTCCTGCGGCGTACGGCTGCTGGCCGCCGGCATCGACCACGAGGCGCTCGGCCACGACCGGATGCGGCGGCTGATGGACATCCTCGACAGCACCATCCCGCGCGGCATGGGGCGCGGCGGCCTGTGGAAGCTGTCGGGGGCCGGGGAGATGGACGATCTGCTGGTCGGCGGCGCCCGGTACGCGGTCGAGCACGGCCACGGTGTGCCACGCGACCTCGCACGCTGCGAGGACTACGGCGTCCTGGACGGCGCGGCCCCGGGGCAGGTGAGCACGCGCGCCGTCGAGCGCGGCCTCCACCAGGTGGGAAGCCTCGGCTCGGGCAACCACTTCCTGGAGGTCCAGGCGGTCGACCGGATCTACGACCGGGCCACCGCGGCGGCCTTCGGGCTGCGGGTGGGCCAGGTGTGCGTCATGATCCACTGCGGCTCGCGCGGCCTGGGCCACCAGGTGTGCACCGACCACGTCCGCGTCATGGACCAGGAGCTGCAACGGCGCCGCATCCAGGTCCCGGACCGGCAGCTGGCCTGCACGCCGGTCGACTCGCCGCGGGGCCGCGCCTACCTGGGGGCGATGGCGGCGGCCGCCAACTACGGCCGGGCCAACCGCCAGCTGCTGTCCGAAGCCGCCCGCCACGCCTTCATGACGGCTGCCGGAGTCGGTCTGGATCTGGTCTACGACATCTCGCACAACACCGCCAAACTCGAGACCCACGTGGTGGACGGTGTGGCGCGTTCACTGTGCGTCCACCGCAAGGGCGCGACGCGGGCGCTGCCGCCCGGCGACCCGAGCCTGCCCGAGGACCTCGTCCGGGCGGGACAGCCGGTACTGGTCCCCGGGACGATGGGCACTGCCTCGTACGTGATGGTCGGCCTGCCCGGCAACGATGCCTTCCACTCCGCCTGCCACGGCGCCGGCCGGGTCTGGAGCCGCCATCACGCGCTGCGCATGGTCCGCGGGGAGCAGCTTCGCGGCGAACTGGAGGGCCGGGGCATCGCCGTGCGCCCCTCCTCGTGGCGTGGTCTCGCCGAGGAGGCGCCGGAGGCGTACAAGGACGTCGACGCGGTCGCCGCCGTCACCGAGGGCGCCGGACTCGCCCGGCCGGTCGCCCGCCTGGTGCCGCTGGGCGTCGTCAAGGGATGAGCCGGTACGGCGCTGCAGAGATGGGCGCAGCTTCCCGGAGGCCGGGGCGGTCACGGTGGCCTCCGGTGGTGGAGCCGTTGGGCGTTCGCGCCTCGGCGGAACGCGAGTAGCGTGGAATGCGGGTGCGGGGCCGGCAGGAAGTCCCGTCGAAAGCCGGGAGCAGTGACGACAGCTGGGCGCCCTGACCTCGGACAACGTCGGGCGGGAGAGCCCGCCTTCGCAAGGGATGCGAACAGCGGCACGAAAACGCAGCAACTGTGGGAGCTGCGGGAGGAGCAGGGATGACGGCCGCGGATGTCGTCGTGCACGCCGGACCGGTCCGGCTCGGCGGGCAGCTGGCCGTCCCTGAAGGGGCCACGGGGATCGTGGTGTTCGCCCACGGCAGCGGCAGCAGCCGGCACAGCCCGCGCAACCGCTCCGTCTCGACCTCGCTGAACGAGGCGGGCCTGGCCACGTTGCTGTTCGACCTCCTCACGGCGGAGGAGGAACTGGACCGCGCCCATGTCTTCGACACCGCCCTGCTGGGCCGCCGCCTGACCGACGCCACCCGCTGGCTGCTCGACCGGCCCGAGACCCAGGGCCTCGCGGTGGGCTACTTCGGCGCCAGCACCGGCGCGGCCGCCGCGCTGTGGGCGGCGGCGGAGCCGGACTCCCCGGCCGTGGCGGTCGTCTCGCGCGGCGGCAGGCCCGATCTGGCCGGACCGCGCCTGCCGGCGGTGACCGCGCCCACGCTGCTCATCGTCGGAGCCGATGACGAGGTGGTGCTGGACCTCAACCGCCAGGCCCAGGCATTGCTGCGCTGCGAGAACCACCTGGCCGTGGTCCCCGGCGCCACTCACCTGTTCGAGGAGCCCGGCGCTCTCGGAATGGTGGCGGACCTGGCCAGGGAGTGGTTCGCCGGCCACCTGGTGGTTCGTCGGGCAGGACCAGGAGGCTGAGCGCCGGCGAGCGGCGCGCGGCCGGCGACATCCTCGACGATGCGGCACGAGGCCATCTATGCACCCCGCTTGTCTACGCGCATCATTGGGTTGCTTCGCTCGCACAACCATCCCCGGCCGCACCACGGGCGTACCCGCTTCCGCTGTGCCCTGTCGACGGTCGGTCCAGTATTTGTCATGCACTTGTCAACTCTACTCTCTCAGGAGGGGCAACACTATGGCTTGCGGATCAACCAGCCTCTGGGCCGGTGAAACCAGCTGGTTCTGCTGCGGCAACGCCTGGGGGCCATGCTCCAGTGCCGGCGGCGGTGCCTGCGGCAACTGCCAGTCCAGCGCACACCACGGCGCCTGGCCCAACGCCTCACAGGCGTGCTGGAACATCACCCGGCCCGACCTCTGTGGCGAGAACATCCCCAGACGCGGCTGCGGTGCGGTGATGAACGTCAAGCACCAGTGCTCGGGCGCGACGGTGTGCATCACGATCACCGACTGCGGCCCGCGCACCAAGGACTGGTGCGGCGAGGCGACTTGCTGCAACGGCACCTGTCGCACCAACCGCGTCCTCGACCTGACCCCGGCCGCCTTCTCGGCGATCGGCAACCTGAGCTCGGGCAAGCTCCCGGTCTACATCTACGAGTGAGGAGGACCGACATGACCGTACGACACGACCGGGCCGACGGGATGCGCCGCCGGCGCTTCCTCACCAATGCCGCGCTCGGCGGCGCGACCATCATCGGCGCGACCGCGCTCGGCGGGCTCGACGCCGAGGCCGCCTTCGCCGCGGAACCCTCGCTCGACCCCGCGATCGCCAAGTCCACCTTCGTGGAGGGCCGCATCACGGGCATCACCGGCAGCATCCTGGAGGTGGCCGGATCCAATGGCGGCCACTCCCGGGTGCAGATGACCAACGTCACCAGCGTGTGGAAGGTACGCGCCACCACCGCCGAAGTGATCGAGGTCGGCGACGGGCTCTACGCACGCGGCGTCAAGATGCCCGACGGCACCGTGGCCGCCGACGCGGTGTGGGTGAACATCGTCAACCTGGACACGCAGATCCGCGGCATCGCGAAGAACCGGCTGCACCTCGCCCACGGGCAGCACGAACTGGTCGGCCACGTCGCCCCGGACGCCGGCGCTTCCTACGCGGGCCGCGCACTGACGTCCGACCTGTCCCGGCTGCGCATCGGACAGAGCGCCCAGGTGCTCGGTGCCTGGCGTCCGTCCGACAACTCCGTGGACGTCGTCCGCATCTCCGTCGGGCACTGACGCAGGCCAGAGGACACAGAGAGAGGAAGAGATGCTGTCACTGACAACGGGCCTCGCCCCGCTGGTCCTCGCGGGCCTGCTCGGGTGGACCGGAGCGGTCAAGGTGTTCAGCCGGGGCACCGCGCAGCAGGCGCCGAAGACGGCGCTGGCCCGGATGCTGCGCAGCAGTGAGCGGGCCACGGTGGTGCTGCGCGCGACCGGCGCAGGTGAACTCCTGATCGCCGCAGGTCTGCTGGTGATCCCGGCGAACCCGGTGCCGGGGGCTGCCACCGCGCTCCTCGGGGCGGGCTTCCTCGCCTACCTCGGCTACGGACTGGCCATGGCACCGGAATCATCGTGCGGCTGCTCGGTACGCGAGGACACCCCCATCACCTGGCGGGCGTTCGTACGGGCGGCGGTCGTGCTCATCGGCGGGGCCACGGTGGCTGCGGCACAGGACACCTGGTGGCCGGCCGTCTCCGGGCGGCCTGCCGGTGCCCTTGTCTTCCTGACCGGGGCGGCGGCGGTTCTGGTCGCCCTCTCGGCCGACCTCGACCGGTGGTGGCTGCTGCCACTGCGCCGGGCGAGGCTGCGTGTCTTCGGGCACCCGCTCCTCGGCACCGCCGCCGGGAACCAGGTGCCGGTCGCGGCGAGCGTCGAACTCCTGGAGAGCTCCCTTGCCTGGCAGGCCGCCGCACCAGTGGTCCGGTCCGCCCTGCTGGCCCACTGGGAGGACGACGGATGGCGCATTCTCCAGTACTCGGGTGTGTACGGGGACGGGGAGAACGCGCGTCCGGTCGCGGTGGTGTTCGCACTCGACGCCACGGCCGGCCGCGACAGCGGTGCCGACCCGGTCGTCCGTGTCAGCTACGTCGACGCGGACAGCGGGGAGGCGGTGGCCGTGGAGGAACTGGGCTCGGTGCCGTCGCGGAGGGTCCTGCCGATGGCGGGCTGACCGCCACGACCGGATACCTCGGCCCGCCACGGTCCTGAGGAACACAACAGGGCCGGTCCCGCGACAGCCGCGGGTCCGGCCCTGCCGGGAAGGCGGGGGAAGCAGACGTATGAGCGGCAGACGAGTCGGGCTGTACGCCGGGTTCTGTCCCACCCAGGGAGCGCTCACGCTCTGACCTGCACGTTTACGGGCGTCCGGCGGCTGGTCCCGTCCTTTGGGACTTCTCAGGGACTTTCAGCCGAGGTCCGTGAGCCACGCCTCGATGGCGGACAGTCCCCGCGCGCCGGCCTGCGGCATGAAGTGCGTGTACGTCCGGAGCGTGAACGCCGGGTCGGAGTGCCCCAGCCACTTCGCGAGCGACACGATCGACTCACCAGCTTCGAGCATCACCGAGGCATAAGTATGGCGCAGGACGTGGAAGCCGTGCTCGCGGCTCGGCTCCCATACACGCGACGGCTTCTCGCCCGGCTGTCGCTTGGGCAGCGGCGGGATGACTCCCGCACCCGCAAGCGCGGGCTTCCACGCCTTGGTGTTCCAGGTGGTGCGGTTGATCGCGCCGCGCCGCCCGGTGTAGACGAGCAGCGGGACGGTCACCTTGCGCCGGTCCTCGCGTGCGAGGTCGGGCTCCTCGGGATCCAGCCACGGCAGGGTCACGTCGATCGGTTCGAAGTGCTCCTGGTGCGTGAGGAGCCGCTTCGCGAGCACCTTCGGCAGGGGCGCATCGCGCTCCTTGCCGCCCTTGGGAGGGCCGAAGTACAGCTGCGACTTGTACATCAGGATCTGCCGCTCTACGTGCACGAATCGCCGCGGACATCGCCTGGGCTGAAGGCGAACGCCTCACCCTGCCGGAGTCCGCACCCGACCCCGAGGTCGAGCGCGATCCGGTACCGATCGGCCAGCGCCTCCCGTACGGCGTCAACACGATCCTGCTGCCAGGCCCGAGCCTTGCGTTCCGGCTTCTTCGGGGGCTTGATCGAGCTACTGCCCTTGCACGGGTTGCGGTACAGCCGCTTGTCCAATCGACCAGCCCGCGGGCCGCGCTGATCTCGAAGTGCTGCTGGAGGACCCGCATACGGTGTCGATCCTGTGCTCCGGTTTCAACGACGCTCCGTCGGCGTCCATCCAGCACCTCCTCCAGCGAGCCCGCGACATCAACAACACACAGATCGACTCCAACGCCAGCGTGCTCGTCCTCGCCCGCCCTGGCGAAGCCTTGGCCGTCAAGGACGAGGCCGGTTCTCGGGCCGAGACGGCCGAGGAGGGATACGAACTCAAGAACGAGCAGGTCCTCAACGCATTTACGCCGTACCGGCTCGGCGGGATATCGACGTTCGTCTTCAACGCTCTCGAGGACGAGCCAGAGGGCCTACGGACCTTCCTCCGCGAGCGCGTGACGCAGAAGCGCGACGAGTTCCAGCGCCAATTGGATGATGTGCTGCACCTCGCATAGCCCGCAGGCCGGTGGACCGTCAACTTCTCGGCGGCCCGCGTTGTCAATCCCCTCGAACCGTGGAGTCCTTCCTATGCGGCCAGTCCCTCGGAGAGGGTGGCCCGGTACTCGTTCTCGTAGTCGATCGGGCTCTTGAAGCCGCACACGCTATGTAGCCGCCTGGTGTTGTAGAAGCCGGTGATCCAGGTGGCGATCCTGATGCGGGCTTCGGTGCGGGTCCGGAAGCTGTGCCGGTACACGTACTCCACTTTGAGGACGCTGTTGAACGCCTCGCTGACGGCGTTGTCGAAGCACGAGCCGACTCGGCCCATGGACTGCACAATGCTCAGCTTGCGGCAGGCCCGCTTGAACTTCCGGGAGCAGTATTCGCTGCCCCTGTCGGTGTGCATGACCACGCCGCGGACATCGCCGCCCCGGGTGGCCGCGGCCATGTTGAGTGAGGCCACCACCAGCTCGGCGTCGTGCCGGGCGCCCATCGCGAAGCCGAGCAGCCGGCGGGAGAGCAGTTCGATCACCGTGGCCAGGTAGAGCTTGCCCTCGCCGGTGTCGATCTCGGTCATGTCGCCTGCCCAGACGAGGTCTGGTGCCTCGGCGGTGAAGTCCCGGCGGACGAAGTCCGGGGCGGCCGGCCGTTTGCCCGGCCTGGTCAGCGACCGGCGGCGCTTGGCCTTCCGGCCCGCCAGCCCGAGCTCGGCCATCAGCTTCGCGACGGTGTTCACCGACACCCGCCAGCCTCGGCGCACCAGCTCGATGAACACCTTCGGCGAGCCGTAGGTGCCCCCGGAGCAGCGGAAGATCTCCTCGATCTCCTCCGCCAGGAACTGCCGGCGCACCTCCCGCGCGGTCGGCGGCCGGTCGCGCCACTTGTAAAACCACGACTCCGACACCCCCAGAGCCCGGCAGGCGACGCGGTGCGGTATGCCCTCCTCGGCCTTGCAGCTGCTGATCACTCCGACCGCCACGGCCGGGTCCGCCTCAGCTACTTCACCCACAAGGCCACGAATCGCTTGCACACATCACGCCCTACCTTCTTCTCGGTCTGAACTGGTCATTCGTAGGATCGGTGCACCCAGGGGCTCCGGGTATGGCTCACATCACTCTGCGCCGTCAGATGGTGCATGGAGCTTGGCCGCCCGGAGCCCCGCGACGGATGCCCAGATCCTCGGCCACCTCCGGAATCGGCTTCCCGGTCTCCGTCACGATCCGTACCGCCCCCTCACAGAACTCGGCGTCGTAAATGCGCTGCCTGGATGCCCTGACCCCCAACTATCCCTCCGGTCACGGTCTCCACAGTAGGAGGGGAAATGCAGAGAACCGGAGAAACTATTCCGGCAAGCACAGACACCATGGCCTGCTCGTGATCGCGCTCACCGACGACCGGGGCCGACTGGTCTGGGTCTCCGCGGTCAGACCCGGACGGACCGCGGAGATAACCGCCTGCCATCACGACAAGCTCACGGAGAAGTTGCGGGCGGCCGGGCTCGGCGCGATCGCTGACCTGGGATTCGTCGGGCTCGACGACAGCGATCCCGGCGCCGACCCGACGGTGATCACCGGCTACAAGGCCGCCCGGAACCGGCCTCTGACACGGGGGCAGAAGCTGTCCAACAAGGCACTGGCGGCCGTCCGGGCACCGGTCGAGCACGGATTCGCCCACCTGAAGAACTGGCGCGTCCTGGACAAGATCCGCACCGACCCGGCGTGGGCGACCGCGCTGGTGAGGGCTCTGCTGGTCCTGACGAACCGTGAAGTCGCCCGCTGACCGACGATCTTGTCCGGAGTCATGCGCCCGCGACCAGCGTGAGCATCCCGAACCCGGCGCACACCAGACCCGTGACCTGCAACTTCACGATGCACAGTGCTCAGTGAGGACGAAGCCATCGGTCATCTCGGGGCGCTGGCCGGCCTTGCTCGCCAGGCCGCTGGCCGAGGCCACCGCCTCTACTGCTCTGCGACGCGCTGGCACGGCCCCGGCCACGGTCGGACTGCTGCGAGGTGACGCCGCCGCGGAGGGGCACATACCTACGGCGATGGATGCCATGACTTATGCCTCAGGTCCGATTGTCTAGTCGTGTGACCGAGGCACCGATGATGGCCTTGCGGCCAGACTTGCAACGCGTTCCGGCTTGCAGGCCAAAGATGCTCCTGTGCAGCCGGTCCACTGGTCCGCGGTCGTAGGTTTCGGGGACGGCGGCCTGCCCGGCCGCGGCACCTACCCCTAAGCAATCAACCGTGGCAGGGCTGTGGCGAACGAGCGCACCGACAAGCCCGACTCACATACCCTCCTCACTGGTACTGGAGCTCTTCATGCCCGACACCTCACCTCAAGCCACCGGCCCCAGGGTCGCCGTCGTCACAGGCGGAACCGGGGCCATCGGTGGAACCATCGTCCGCACTCTGGCGGAGCGCGGCCCTGTCGTGAGGGCTCTGGATGGCGCCAGCGACATCACCTGCGACCCGTCCAGCGCCCAGGACGCGGCGTGCCGCAGCACGCCGCGTCCTGACCGAGAACGACCGAGCACCGTCCCGAGCCTGACTTCCCTCCCGACACCGCACGAGAGAAAGACCCGCGCGAGCAGTCGTCGCACACCACGAGACGTCTTGCCGCATAAGGATCAACGCATCCCTGTCGCTGATAGCACGGACTACGAGTTGGCCGCTCCGCCGAACACCGGCGCTTTGGACGGCCCTGCCGCCGCCGCGGCGGATCCAGCCGAACTCTTCGCGCTCTTCCACCGTGTGACCATGCCGTTCATCGACCAGTTGTACGCGGCCGCTGTACAGATGACCCGCGATCGCCGCAACGCCGAGGCGCTGATTGAGGAGACCTACCTCAGGGCTTTCGACTCCTTCGGGTCATTGACCTGGCAGACAGATGCCAGGATGTGGATGTTCCGGTTCCTGGCCGAGACCGCGCTCGATGCCCGTGGCGAGCGACAGCGCCCGGTGCGCTCGAGCTCTCCGACGCGACGCTCCATCGGCCGGTTGCCGGACACAGAACGCCCGACGTTGCATGTTCCCCAGACCGCCGAGACGCAGGCTGTGGGCCGGCTGTCGGAGCATGCGGTGAAAGTCGCGCTGCAGCGACTCCCGCGGAAGCTCGCCATCGTTGTATACCTGGCCGACGTTGAAGACTTCTCCCACGTGGAGATCGCGGAGATCCTGAGCATCCCACCCAGCACCGCGAAATCCCGGTTGCACTATGGACGACGGTGTCTGCACGGGCTGCTTACCGACCCCGCACGCCAGCGCGGGCTCCTGTTCCACACGATCAATGGCTCCGTCGAAGGCTCGGTTGCGCCGAGATGGCAGGTATTGGGTGCCTAGCTGACAGCATTCTGAGCGTCTTCTCGGACGGCAAGAGCCCCTATGGCGACGGTCGGTTGCCGGACACAGGCTGGATTGCCTACCTCGGTGACGGTCTCTCGGGGGATCAGCGGATCACGAATGGCAACGAACTCATGGCGGAGTATCAGTCTGCTGGTCGTCCCTTGCGCTACTGGCACAAGCCATTACAGAAGCAGTTCAGCTTTGAAACCTGGGCAGCCATCGTTCAGCGTCGGATGCACTGGGGCGTAGGAGCCGACGGCGAGTGGCGTCGTGAGTTCCTCTCGATTCTGGCCCCCGTACCCTCCCCAGAGCGCGAGAGCTGGACTCAGGACGTGGTCGAGGCACTTGAGGCCGACACCGGCGCGCTTCACGACGACACAGACAGCTACCGTCTGGGCGACCTGGATCCCGAGGCGCGCGACACCACGGAGACCGACGAGGACGCCTACAAGCATTTGGCAAAAGCTGCGGAAGCCAACGCCAAGCGGGAGCAGAGCAAGAAGCCGTCGCTCGTTGATCGCTTCATCCGTGACCCGAGCGCCCGAGCAGCAGTCATTCACCGTAGCGGCGGTAACTGCGAAAGCCCCCAATGCGCCGGCCGCCCCAAGGAACGCACCTCCGCGGGAGAGCCGATCTTGCAGGTCGACCACGTACAGGACCTAGCCAAGGGCGGGGCGGGGTGAACACCGCCCCCGCCGTGGCCGGAGCCGTGAAGGTGCCCGAGCCGGTCGGCGGAGACGTGCGTGGCACGGGAGTCGGCGCCCCGGTGCGACAGGCCGTCCGCCCTGGGTCGGACACCGCCAGATCACTTCGGGCCGCCGGACAAGGTGGCCTCGGGCTGTTCTTCGTGGAGGGCGGCAAGCGCAGCGGGGAGCATGCCCCGGCTGGTGATGCCCAGGCGTGGGTAGATCTGGTACAGGTGGGCTCCGACGGTGCGGTGGGAGATGAACAGGCGCTGGCCGATCTCCCGGTTGGTCAGCCCCTGTGATGCCAGTACGGCTATCTGCGTTTCATGGGCCGACAGTTGCTCGCTGGTGTTGGCGTGCCGTCGGCCGCTCGACTCGCCGGTGGCACGCAGCTGCTCGCGGGCCATCTCGGCCCAGGGCTGCGCGCCGATCCGGTCGAACGCGTCGCGGGCCAGTCGCAGCGGGGTGCGGGCGTCCACGTTGCGGCGGTGCCGGCGCAGCCAGCGGCCGTGGTGCAGGTGCAGCCGGGCACGCGCC
>NZ_JBEXID010000045.1:0-56842 GCF_040608395.1 Streptomyces sp. NPDC005181 | reverse complement strand
GACGGCGAGGTTCCTGAACGGCACCCAGCCCGGGTAGATCACGTCCACCACCATCAGGGTGGCGTAGGCCGGGGCGTAGATGAAGATGTTGTCGGCCGAGTGGTTCGGGCCGTGGTGCGCCAGCTCGAGGGTCTCTCCACCGACGCGCAGGGTGTAGCGGTCGGTGAACGTCACCGACGGGGCCGGGCGGTTGGCGTCGCCGGCGAGGCGCAGCAGGTGGCGGGTCTCCGTGTGGCCGACGATCGTCACGTCCTTGCCGAAGATGGAGGCGGCACCGATGTGGTCGGCGTGGGAGTGGGAGTAGACCAGGTGGGTCACCGTGCTGGGGCGGCCGTTGGCCTGGGTGACCTTGTCGATTGCGCGCTTCAGGTTGTGCCCGATGGTGGGCGGCGCGTCGACGAGCACGACGCCGTCCCGCGTGGTCAGGAACATGGCCTGGTAGCTGCCGTCCGTGACCCAGTGGAGGTTGCCCTTGATCTGGCCGACGAAGTAGCCGTCCTCGTTGAGCGCGGGACCGAAGGAGCCCGAGGGGACTGGTGCGTAGTCGGGCAGGCCGACGGCCGGCTCGGCCGCAAAGGCGGTGCCGGGCAGCGTCCCGCCGAGCATTGCGGCCGCGGTGGGTATTGCGGCGGCGATCGTCGCGCGCTTCAGGAAGCTGCGGCGATTCGACCCAGCCAACTCGTGGGACTCAGTTGTCATGGTTTGTCCTTCTGGGTATGGTCATGGACCGCTGAAGCCGTCTGTCCCTACGTGATGCTGCTCGCATGGGCGTGTCGGGCAATTGCGCGGCTGAGTATGTCCGGTCTGCCGGGCACGCTCCTCACGGGATCAACCCGGGTTGCGCCCGTTGTTGGCCGACAGGAATAACACTATCTCACACCTTGTTGCGATGACCTGATGAACAGTACAACCATGTGTGCGGTCGTGGCCCAAAGCAATGGGCGGGTCGGCCGCTCAGCTCCTGATAGCAACCGTGTGACGTGAATTGAGCGCAGCGATCTGTACAGGCACGGCCCGATCGTCATCGCATTCAACGCGAGATGGAACGCCGCATTCTGCGGGAGGTCGCCGTTCCGCCGGGTCAGGCGACCGGCCGGCACTTCCACGACGGCACTCTGCTCGGGTTCAAGGGGTCGTCATCGCCGCCACGATCACCGTCTGCCCCACGGCGCGCGGCTTGTCAACGCCGACTCCCTGGGCGCGGAGCGCCGAGGGAGTCGGATGCCGCGGCGCTGCGGGCGAGGGCGTTCGCCGGCCGCGCCAGTCCCGTACGGGGCGCTGCATCCGGGTCCGCGGCTGTCACATTTCCCGCGGCTGTTCGGTCAATGCGGGTGGTGGCTTGCGCGCCACCGCACAGGCCCCCGCAGCGAGGAAGGGAGCACGTATGGCCTCGGGATCCAGGGACCACCGATGCATCCGCGCGACGACTGCTCATGCTTTCCCCGGCCGGGCGGGGCCGGCCTCAGGCCATCCGCATCTCCCGGTCTGAGCCGTCGCCCAAGGCCGTCCCCGGCGGAGAACGGCCGAGCCGCACGGTGCTCTTGTGCCCGGTGGCACCCACTCCGGTTTCGTACGACTCCCGGCTTGAGCCTCAGAAAGACGCATGATGCCCCGACGAGACCCTGACCAGCCCTCGACCCCGGCCGCCGCCGCTGTGTCTCTGGCAACCGAGGCCGCCCTGCTCGAGGCCCGTCTCCGCATGCTTCAGGAGGCAATCGACACGGTCGACGCATGCATCAACGCAGTCTCCGACGCGCTGCGCCGCGCATCCTCCGCCTCCGCCCAGGCCGCAAACAGCGATCACCGCACATCACCCGGCCAATAGGATGCCGACGGTCTCGCGGACGAGGCGTGCCGGGAGTGGGCGGAAGGTTCCATTCCCAGCTGGCCGTGAGGGGACGGGCCGGCCTGCAGCAGGATCCGGCCCGACGAGAGCGGAGGGCGGCGTGGTTCGCCCACCGGTTTCGTCGGGCCTCTCCACCAGGACGGCGGGCAGAAGACTGTCGGTTTACTGACAGCCAGTGTTTCATCCATTGCGTCTGCCGCGAACAGTGGCAATACTTGGTGGATACCCTACTGTTCAGCGCGTGCCGGACCATCCTCACGATCCCCAGTACTCGACCGTTCCTGCCGCCTCCGGGACTGCCTTCCGGCGGCTCGGTGACTGTCCTGTTCCGCCCGTCATCAGTGAGGTCCGTCTCTTGCCGAAGCCGTGGGGGCGTCTGGTGCATCTACATCCCGGATGGGCCACTGCATATGATGTCAGAGGGCACCCGTTCCCGCGTCCGGACCGAGCAGCACCGCAGGTGAGCCGGTGCGCGGGACAAAGGGTTGAGGATGAGAGGAACACATGGTCTCTGTAACCCACACGGCGCATAACATTGAGATCGCCACTGAGAGCCTTCACGAGGACCTGGCTCGCCTGCAGGTCCAGAAGCAGGCACTGGAAAGGGAACTGGCGGCGGTCGTGGCGCATCTCGGCTCGGTTCAGAAGGCCCTCAGTGCTCTCGAGACCCTGATGCTCAACCCGGCCGCTGCCGCCTCGACGGGCACGGCCGGTGCTGCAGCCGCGGAGCAGGGCCAGGCTGCGGCGCCCGTCGAACCGCAGACAGACAGTGTTTCTTCCGAGCCTGCGGACGTCGCAACGAAGTCCGCGCTGCGGGCTCGGAAGCCGGAGAGCGGCAAGGACGCAGAACGTGTCGCCGCCGGCACCGACACGGACGGGCAGAAGAAATACGGCAAGCTCACCGAGCAGATCATGGAGCACTTCGCCGAAGTCGGAGACGTCGACGTGCGGGCCCGTGATGTTGCCGCGGCTCTCGGTCGTGACTCCGACAGCGGAAGCATCAACGGGGTCCGCAGCACGCTCGACCGTCTTGTCAGTACGTCCCGTGTCCAGCGAACCGGCCGAGGCCTCTACCGCGCCAAGCGTTCCTAGGGCTAACTCCTGACCGGCACAGGGTCGCAGCACAGGCGGCGGGAGGTTCTCGCCGCCCCGGCCCGGCACCCAAGAGGTGATGAGCACACCTTTGCTGGCATGGCATCGAGGCGTGGCACGACCGATGCGACTGTGGTGCTCACTCAGCGGTGTTGCGCAGCACGCTGCGGCTTCCCTCGTGCGAGGGCGCTCCTCGGCCGCCCATGTGATGCGCAGGGAGGCGAAAGCGGCTTGATACGCGCCGACCTGGCATTGCCCGCCGACCGACACACCCGTCGAGGGACGCTGTGGCCCGCGGTCAGCGGCCAAGCGGGACAATGGCCCCGGGCGCCACTCATCGGGGGATCGTCGTGGCGCCCGGGAACCGCACCTGTGCTCTAGGCGCAGGTGTTGCATTCCGGGCGCCATTCGCGAAGAACAGCGTCGCGCGACGCCCGGAACACTGTGATCAGCCTATCAAAGCTTTGCTGTTCCGCTGGCCACGTTGGCACTGCGTTGAAGACAGTGTTCATTGGTGGTGATGGAGGTGGCCGGCGCCCCAACGCTCGGTTTTTTGCCTTTGTATGGAATGAATTGTTCCTGTTCAGGGCGGACGGGGTGGACGGAGTTATGTGCGGGACAATTGCCCCCGTCCACGGTTCCCGTAACAGCGTTATGATGAGTTTCACAATGTCCTGAGTGATCTTTGTTGATGGCGCAGCATCTGGGAGTGTGAACGTCTCCCCTGAGCCAACACCTCGTCAGTCCCCCGCCGGAGACCAGGAGTCACCCCTCTCCGCCGGCACTCACACGGTCGGTATCCGGCACGGATCATCTCTCATCAAGCAGCGCTACCATGTCGCCGGCACCGGTCCGGTGTGCATTGTCCGCTCCGGAGGGCCCGGCATCGGCTGGGAGTATCTGCGCATGCCGGCACAAGGGCGCCTGGGCAGGTCTGTCCGCCGGTGCGTTCCGGCGAGCCTCCCCCCGGCGCGGTCCCGGGCAGCTGCCGCAGTGCGTGTTCGCGGCCCCAGGCGGTCAGAGGGCGTGACGTGACGGATCCTGTCCGCAGTACGGGTCGCAGACGGCCGGCAGACGCCTGAGTCTGCTGTGACTCCTGCAGAGCGGACCGTGCAACGCGTCTGTCCGCAGGTGCGCGTCCCGGGACGATTGCGGCAGACGCTGCGCTGCAGCGCCCAGGTGCTGACTACGGACTGCTGCAGACGTCTGAGATCGTGTCCGCAGCCTGACTCAGGGACCGCCTCGGCAAGGGGCTGAGGGTGGCTGCGCCATCGTCTTGGCAGGGTGATCCCCCACAGACTGCTCTGTTGCCGGCAAGCCCGGGAACAGACGTGCGCCGCGCAGCACCGATGGTTCAGCTCGACGTTCCCACGATCACAGCGACGCACAGCCCGATCATCGCCACGGTGATGAGGACCATCGCGGTCAGCGTTCCTCGAAGCCATCGCCCGAAGCGGATGTGGTGTTGCTCTTTCACCACGCTGATGCTGTCAGCAATGTGCTCGGTCACCGTGCGGGCAACGTGTCTCTGCTCTTCGAGATACCACCGCTCGACAGCCATTTTCTGCTCCTGGGTCAGCCCCGGCGCTCGTGCGGTGAATTCTGCTACATGCCGATGTGCTGCTTGCACATGGGCCTCCCAGTACAGGAATGCCTCGAGGTCGGTCAGGCCGCGTGCGGCCTCCTCACTCGCGTCCATGGTGTGCTCCAGAGGAAACAAGAAGCCCGGTTGCGGCGATACGGGGTCCGGGCGGGTCGAAAGCCGGGATGCACAGCAGATCCCGGCGGACTGAGTTGTGCGGCGGGCTGCCGGCACAACGTCGCCTGTTCGAGCGGATTCCTGTAGCGCTCTGGGACCTCATCGGCAACGGCCCTGCCGCACTTGGCCGTCTTCCAAAGGGTGCAGGGAAGGCGGCCACGATCGACATGCCAACCAGGCTGGACATGACCGCGCTCAGGGCTGCTGAGCCGTCGGCTGCCGTCACCGACCGATGCCGAACGTGCATCGGGGTGCACGGCAGTGGACGGGGCCGGGATGGCGGGTGGAACGAACAGACAGGTGTGGTCACCTAACACCTCCTCCATGGCCAAAAGGGCGGATGCTGCAAGTCTGATGACGGGTGGGAGCGTCGGCGACGGCAGGCCGTGCTCACCGCACCGGCCGCGGCGGAAATGCTCAGCAGCCGGCAGCAGTGGGCCGGCTGTCAAGCCAGTCGCCGTAGTGAGTACGCGCAATGTACGCATCGGCACCGGGAAGGAGGTCGCCGCGCCGGAGGCTGGCGCCGAAGTATGGACTGCAGGAGTCGGTGAATACATGGCGGTGCTCCCCGATGGTGGTGAGGGCGGCACGCACGAACGCATCGAGCCGGAACTGGTCCGGGCCGGCAATCTCACGGACGCCGAAGAGAGGGCTGAAAACAGCGGTGTGAGCGATAAGCGTGGCAACCTCGGCGCAGGACACCGGCCGGATCTGGGCTGGCGCCACCCAGATGATCCAGTCTTCTGTGGCAGCATCGGCGATGTCGCTGGCGGACTCAAAAAGCTGGGCGGCGCGGATGACCGAGTGGGGCATCCTGGACTGCCTGATCATGGCTTCCTGGGCCTGCAGAGCTCGGAAGTAACCGCGTTTCTTCAACCGTTCCACGCCTACGACAGACAGGGCGACATGGTGCTTCACGCCAGCAGCGGCCTCCGCCGAAAGAAGGTTGGCCGTGGAGTGGCACAACGTCTGCATGACGGTCTCGTCATCGATCACGAGGCCGAAGTCTGCCGTGAGGGTCCCGTCATCAAGTGACGGCGGGCCCGAGAGGTCGATCACTACGGAGCAGTCCTCAAGGGCCTCGGCCAGGCCTTCGCCCGTGAGAACGTTGACGCCGCTTGAAGCCGAGACCAAAACGGCCTCATGCCCGTGGTCTCTGACCCTGGCAGCAGTCTCGACGCCCATAGGTCCATCGTCGTCGACCACAACGATCTTCATAGAGAAACCTTTCCCTCACGCGGAGGCTGCCCCGGGAAGCCGCAAGGACATCAATCCACTGCACCGTCTACGGTGCAGCCTTCAGGTCAATGGACCGGACAGCTCGCCCGTCTGTGACACGGGCTCGCCCCGGAGACCCGGCCGGTGCCCTAGTCACGCTGTGCAAGCTGCTCACAGCGTGACCAGAGCGGCCGGTGGAAGCCAGGCGTCTGCTCTGCCAGGCAAGGACAGGGTCCCGGTGCAGCCGTCTTTCCGCGGCAGGCGTTCCGGCACAGTCAGAAGACGCGCCCCTGCCCGGCACACTGCAGGCCGTATCGCCGTGTCCCTGAGAAGGCGTGACAGACTCAGCACGTACTCACCGGCAGGCTCCGGCCTCCGGCTGCCGCATGTGCCTCCGTGCCGGCCGTCAGCCGCTGAGCCTTTCCGGCATGCTCATGCGGCCGTACGGTCGCTCGCCCGGCTCTCGCCGGAACTCTGCGGATCGCCGCTCGTGATGAAGGCGTCCCGTGGGTGCTGAACGGAGGCGAGGGAGACGAGATCCCGGCCGAACAAGGCGGCGGTGAGCCAGACGGTGAGAACGCGGACCTTGCGCTCCCAGGTGGGCACGGCCAGGACGTGATAGCCCCGGTGCATCAGCCAGGCGGGAAGTCCCTTGATGACGATGCTCTTGTACTGGAAGATGCCGCGCCCCAGGCCCAGTGTCGCCACCACTCCCAGACTGCTGTGGCGGTAGTGTCGGATTCTCCCCCCGTGCAGGCTGGCTGCGATGTTCTTAGCAAGGCGCTTGCCCTGCCGCACGGCGTGCTGGGCGTTCGGCACCGTGTGTGCCCCCGGCACGGGCGAAGCCAGGTCAGGAACGGCCGCATCGTCTCCGGCCGCCCACACATCCGGCACGGGCTCGCTGTCGGTGCCCACGCGGAGATCGGGGCGGACCACGAGCAGGCCCCGCTCGTCGACCGGCAGATCCGTGTGGTTGCGCACGACCGGGTTCGAGGCGTTGCCGGCGGTCCAGACGATCAGCGCCGAATCGAACTCCTCTCCGCTGGAGAGCACGACGTGCCCGTCCTCGGCGGAGACGAGCTGCGTGTTGAGGTGGACGTGCGCGCCACGGCGTTCCAAAGATCGCACCACCCAGGCACCGGGATCGTCCCCCACCTCGGGCAGGATGCGGCCCCGGGCCTCAACCAGGTGGAAGGACAGGTCGTCGAAGCTCAGCTCCGGATAGGACTTGAGCATCGCAGTCGCCAGCGACAGCAATTCACCGAAGCCCTCGACGCCGGAGAACCCGCCGCCCACGAACGTCACGGTGAGCAGCTTTCGCCGCTCGGCGCCCGGCGGCAGCGATGCTGCCTGGTCGAACGCGGTCAGCAACCGGTCGCGGATGGCCACCGCCTCCTCCACGTGCTTCAGGCCGATCGCCTGCTGCGCCAGGCCGGGTATGGGGAAGGTGCGGGTCACGGCGCCGGCAGTGACCACGAGGGTTTCGTAACGGAGTTCGTAGTCGGCTCCGCTCACCGGCCGGACGGTGACCGTCCGGTCTCCATTGCGGATCTTGGTCACGCTCCCCGCGATCAGCCGGGTGCCGCGCAGGTGCCGACGCAACGACACAGCGGCATGACGTGCCTCGACCGATCCAGCCATCACCTCCGGCAGGAAAGGCTGGTAGGTCATATAAGGACGCGGGTCGACAACCGTGACCCGCGCCTCGCCCGCACGCAGCGCCTTCTCAAGGCCCCACGCAGCGTAGAAGCCCGCGTAGCCGCCACCGACAATCACAATCTCACGCATGATTCCCTCTGCTTGTAGGTCAACAGCAGGTAGACCGGGCTGGGCAGGGTGGTGTGACAGACCATGGCGACGGAGCCCCACACGTTCGAGGAGCTGTCCGGAACTTTGCCTATGCCCGGGTGTGTCAGCGATCACGCAATTCCCCACCCCGTGCGGTTTTAACGTCACGTAATTGGCTCTGACCGGAGTTCCGTGAATCCGCAGGGCAACGCCGGACTGTGGGAACGATTCAGCAGGGGATCTCTCGGTCATGGGGGTCTGTTCGCTGGAAGATGTGTTGTTCCCGAAGATCGATGTGCGGTTGGAACAGGTGGAGTTCGCCTCGGACGCGTTGGTGGTCAAGGCTGCTGCGTGCGGTCCGGCCCCTCGCTGTCCGGGCTGCCGGGCGAGAGCCCGGCGCGTGCACTCCTCGTATGAACGAGGTCTAGCTGAACGCCCGGTCACAGGAACCCAGTTGAGGGTCAGGCTGCGGGTGCGGCGCTTCTTCTGTGACCGTTCTTCCTGCCGAAGGAAGACGCTTGTTGAGCAGGTCAGCGGCCTGAGTGAACGCTATCGGCGCTCGAGTATCGGAACGAAGCAGTTCCTCCGCGCGGTCGCCGTGGAGCTCGGAGGCCGCGCCGGTGAGCGGTTGTGCCGCCGACTGTGTCTGGCGGCGGGCGATCGGCCGACGGCTCAACCTGGACCGCAAGACCGTGCGTCGCTTCCGCGACACCGATCTGGACGAGCTTCTCTCATCCGCCCGCGAACGTCGGCCCGCGGGCGTGCTGGAACCGTTCAAGCCATACCTGAACGCACGCTTCACTGACACATCCGGGCAGGTCAGCGACAGCCGCTTGTTCCTGGAGATCCGCGAACGCCGCTACCATGGCAGCCGCCAAGTGGTACGTCGACATCTCACCGCTCTTCGATCCGGCGCGGCGGAGCCCGTCAGGGCAGACATCCCCAGCCCACGCAAGATCACTTCCTGGATCATGCGGCCGCGAGAGGCACTGAGCGAGAGTCAGCAGCAACGGCTCTTGGAAGTCCGTCTTGCCTGCCCGGATATCACCAGGCCTGCGACCTCGCCCGCGCGTTCGCCGACCTGGTCCGCAACCAGCGCGGATATCTCCTCAACGACTGGATCCGCCAGGCCGAACTCGACGGCCCCAAGCCGATGAGCGGGTTCGCCGGCTTCCTTCGCCGCGACCTCGACGCCGTCACCGCTGGACTCACGCTGTCCTGGAACTCAGGCGTCGTCGAAGGACACGTCAACCGGGTGAAAACCCTCAAAAGAGCAATGTATGGCCGGGCGTCCTTCACGCTTCTTCGAACCCGCATCCTCACCCGACCATGAGCTTCACGGAACTCCGTTCAGAGCCACGCAATTCCCCACCCCCGCGATCACGATTCCCCATGAGGACGGCGACCTCGGGCGGGGGCATGGGGGCATCGGACCAGGGGCTGTTGTCCCAGTTCGAGTGGTTTGAGCGTCAGGTGGTCATCTCTGCTGATTCCTCCAGTTTCCCCATGGGTATGCCCGAGCCGGGTCGAGGGTCCTGGGCGTCTCGGAGTCGTCGTTGTCCTTCGGCCTGGAGGTCACCGGCCGTCACCCCGCGCCCGAAACAATCACCCAGCGCGTTCAGCCTGAATGTTTGCGCTGATCCGGCTGATCCGGCGTCACAGATCACCGCGGCGCCTTGTCATGAAAAGCAAGACAACCACGGAAGGTGGGGTTCACCATCATGAGCGTCGATCATTCGCAGCACGTCGAAAGCCGCAATACGACTCTGCCGTCGCCAACGGTGCAGATCCTGACGTCGGTCCCGAATGCGCCGATTCCCGACAATGCGCGACGACTGTCTTGATCACTCTGCCGCCCGGCAGCACGGGTTCCTCGCCGCACCGCCACACCGGCCCCGGGCTCGGGTACGTGATCAAAGGCGAGATGCTATTTGAGCTGGAGGGCGAGCCGCAACGCGTGATCAAGGCCGAAGAGACGTTCTGGGAGCCGGGAGGCGACGTCATCCATTACCAGGGTGCCAACAACCTCTCGGACGCCGAAGCCGCCTACAGGGCCACGCTGCTCGGTGTGCCCGGGCAGCCGGTGCTCATACCGGTGAGCGCGGAAGAACTCGAGGAGCATCGGGACCGCCGGGCACCTCGCCCGTGACGACTGGGTGGGGAGGCCAGCCGCGTGCCGGCTTCCCCACCTGGCCGTTCCGCTCCTCACCGAAAGGCGGCCTCGGGGGAGTTCGAGAGGGGTGTTGCGGGCCTAGGCAGTACAGAGCCCGTACAGGCTCTGAAGCGGAGGCTGACGCGGGACGAGATCCGGGCCGCGTTCGCCGACGGCCGGCGGGCCTATGTCATCGAACCAGCCACCATCGACATCACTACCGACCCAACGGCCTTCAGGCCTGGCCGGCCACCCTCACCCGCACCTGAACACCGTGCAATCCTCACCGCGCCCTCGAATAGGACCTTCATGCTGATCGCCGAAGCCTACGTCCGGACCGACCGCCCGAGCCGGTACCTGGCACAGCTGTGCAAGCACCCCGGCCAGATGGGCGGCCGCATACGCCACCGGCCCCGCCTGCACCACGACGGCATGACACCGCCTCAGATCCAGTACGTCCAATGGTCCGACACACACGGGACCATCGACGTCGGCTCGGGCCGGTGCACCCTACAAGCCGGCCCCGACTCGCTGACGCTCCGCGTCGAAGCCATCGACCAGGACAGCCTCCAGCGCATCCAGCACCTGGTTGCCGGACGCCTGCAGAGGATCGGCAAGCGCGATGCACTGCAGGTCACCTGGCAACAGGCCGAAGCCGCCGATCATCAGTGCGACGATCCCGCCACCGCTGCTCCCGCCCCGGCGGAGAAGACCGTGCCCCGGGGCATGCACGGGATCAGCCGAAGGGGATTGCTCGGAGCGGGCCTTGGGGCCGCAGCGGCGATGGGCATTGCCGGGTGCGGCACGGGTTTCGGCTCCGGCTCCGGTTCCGGCAAGGACGTTGTGGGACGGTCCGGCGGCACCGGGGGCAAGGGCGGGGGCGGGGGTACGTCGCCCGGCCCCAGCACCGAGCCCGTACGGCTCATAGGCGACGGTTCGACCGCCGACACGGGCAAGCAGCCGCACCAGCCGGGCCGGCCCGTCCCGCTCCAGCCGGGCGAGACCCCGCCGCAGTTCGTGATCTTTTCCTGGGACGGGGCGGGCGAGGTCGGCAACGGACTCTTCCCCCGTTTTCTTGAACTCGCCAGGAATCACGATGCGGCGATGACGTTCTTCCTCTCCGGGATCTATCTGCTGCCCGAGTCGAAGAAGACGCTCTACCGGCCGCCGAACAACCGCATCGGCGCATCCGACATCCCGTATCTCACCGACGGGCACATCAAGGAGACCCTGAAGAACGTCCGCCAGGCCTGGCTCGACGGTCATGAGATAGGCACCCACTTCAACGGGCATTTCTGCGCCGGCTCCGGCTCAGTCGGGAACTGGACGCCGGCGCAGTGGCAGAGCGAGATCGACCAGGCCGTGTCCTTCGTCACCGAATGGAGGACGAACAGCAGCTGGACCGACATCGACCCGCTGCCCTTCGACTACCGCAAGGAACTCGTCGGCGGCCGCACCCCCTGTCTGCTCGGCCAGGACAATCTCCTGCCCACCGCGAAAAAGCTCGGCTGGCGCTACGACGCCAGCTCGCCCGGCGGCCGCCAGATGTGGCCCGAGAAGCGGGGCGGCGTCTGGGACCTGCCGCTGCAGGCCGTGCCGTTCCCCGGGCACTCCTTCGAAGTGCTCTCGATGGACTACAACATCCTCGCCAATCAGTCGCAGAATTCGACCAAGGGCATGCCGTCGCGCTACCCGGGCTGGCGCAAGCAGGCCACCGATGCGTATGTCGACGGATTCAACCGCGCGTACGAGTCGAATCGTGCGCCCTTCTTCATCGGCAACCACTTCGAGCAGTGGAACGGCGGCATCTACATGGACGCCGTCGAAGAGGCGCTCAAGGGAATGGCCGGAAAGAAGGACGCACGGCTGGTGTCCTTCAGGCAGTTCTGCGACTGGCTCGACGTCCAGGACCCGAAGATCCTCGCGAAGCTCCGTACGCTCGAGGTCGGACAGTCCCCTGCGGGGGGCTGGAACACCTTCCTCCGTGAGACCGCCGCTTAGCCTCGCTGTTTCGGTTGGTGTGGTGAGGCGCCTGTGATCGTCAACTGTTGTCTGGCCCACGGCCCCGGCGTAGTTCCGCTGTGTCTGACTTCGTAGTAGTTGATCAGATGCCGTAGACAGCGAGGGTGTCGTTGTGGTTGAGGAGATCGCGGCGGGCGTGGGCGATGTTGGCTAGTCCGGCCAGGCTGTCTGGGGCACGGTCACCACAGTGGTGGCGGTGTGGCGGGCGAGGCGGCGGCTCATAAGCATGGTCATCGACCACAGGACCATGACCTCGCTGGTGGCGGGCAGGGTCTCGTAGTCGCGGACCAGTCGGCGCGAGCGCAACAGCCAGCTCAGGGTGCGCTCTACCACCCAACGCCTCGGCAGTACCACGAAGTGCGGCTCGTCACTGCGCTTGACGATCTCCAGGGTGAGCCGGAGTGTCTCCCGCGCCCGGTCGACGAGCATGCCGGTGTAGCCGCCGTCCGCCCAGACCAGCGTGATCGTCCGGTGTGCGGCCCGCAGGCTCTCAAGCAGGGGCACGGCCGCCTCGCGGTCGCCGGTGTTCGCGGCGGTGACCGCGATGTCCAGGAGCAGGCCGAGGCAGTCCGTGATCACGTGCCGCAGCGGGTGCCGGGGGTCGCACCCCGGCACCCGCTGCGACGGTCCGCTCAGCGCCTCCGCGGGAGTCCCGCGGAGGCGCTCACTCACTTGCCGAGCAGGTAGGCCCGTTCCACGGTCTGCTGGACCGTGTTGCCCGCCTTGTCGGAGGCCGTGACCCGCAGGGTCACGAACGCGTCCTGCCGGTGGTCGCCCGGCCGCTCGATGGTGGCGGTGAACCGGTTGTGGCCGCGGTCCTCGACGCGGACCTGCCCCTTCCAGGTCTTGCCGTCGTCGAAGGACGCCTCGACCTTGAGCTTGACCCCGGCGGGGGCGGCGAGCCCGTCCTGGTGCCTGACGGTCAGGTCGAGGTCGTGCCGCTTGCCACCCTCGACCGTGTTCCACAGGTCGGCCGGGACCCCGTAGTCGACCTGGAGGAGGGGCAGCAGCGTGTCCTCGGCGGCGGTGTCCGAGCGGAACGTCCAGGACGTGGCGGTCTTCGTACCGGTCTGCCAGTACTCGGTCTTGCGCTCGGTCGTCAGGTCCAGGCGGTAGTCCGCCTCCCCGGCAGGGACATGGAAGTCTCCCCAGGCGCCCGCGGCCTCGCTCACCTTCTTGCCGTCGCGGTAGAGGACGGCCGCCACGTTGTCACCCTGAGGGTAGGTCGGATCGTCCATCGTCCCGGGCGTCCCTGCCCTCCCGACTCCTCCCGACGAGGAGGGAACCTGCTTGCGGGCCCAGTGGCCGGCCACCGCGTCGGTGTACTCCGGGACCGCCAGACTGAGGACGTCACCGTTGCGGACGGAGGGACGGCTCCAACCGCGCGGGATGGACGGCCGGACCACTGCCTTGTACCACTCCTCCTTGGCCTTCTCGCCCGTCTCGAAGGTGCGGGGGGCGTCCCGTAGGCCCGACCGCAGCGCCCCGCCGTAGAACAGTTCGGGGCCGGCGATGAAGTCGACGTGGTGGATCCACTGCGTGTCGCCGGAGGTGACGTACTCGGTGCGTGTCATACCCGTCGGCACCCAGCGCGAGGTCTCCCAGCTGAACTCCGAATGCGGACGCCAGCTGAAGCGCTGCTCACTGGTCCAGTCCAGTGCGCCGTTGTCCGTGTAGGACGCCTTCACCTGCGCGGTGTTGCGGTCCGAGACGGTGTACGTCACGTCCTGCGGGATCTGATCCGGCCAAATCGCCCTGATGTCGTACAGGTACGGGCTCTCGACCGTCCCGGAGATGTCGATGACGGCCTTGTGCTCCTTCATGTACTGCAGCAGCTCCGCGCCGTCGGCCGCGGTCACCTGGAAGAGGGGGATGGCGGAGCGGGTGTCCAACGGCGTCCAGCGAGTCCAGGCCTTCATCCCCTCGGGCAGGACGATCAGGACGCCCTTGGCGTCCGCCTTCGCAGCCATCTCCGCGAGGTCATACCAGTCCTGTGCGATGTCGTCGCGGATCACTGCGAGTTTGCCCCGCACGGTGCCGGGCCGCAGGTCCGGGTTCTCCCTGGTCCCCGCATCCACGGCGGTAAGCCGCTCCCCCTCGGGGTTGAACGGGGCGGACCGCCGGACGTAGTACGGCTTCAGGTCGATGTCCGTGCCCCGGACCTTGGTCCGCAGATGGGGAGCCGTCATCTCCCAGCGGGAGTTGAACTCGAACTCGCCCTCGGTGACCTTGCGCGTGGGGGTCACGTACAGGTCCACCGCCTCGGCGCCCCCACCGTAGTCGATGCTCAGATCCTCCGCCATCCCGTCGATCTTCCGGTACAGCCAGTACCTCAGGTCGTTGCGCCGCACGGCGGGCTTGGGCGTCTGCACACGCATCAGCTTGGTCTGACGTGCGTCCAAGGTCACGGTCGTGTCCTTGGTGACCTTCACCTCGGGTTCCACCGCCTGGATGATCCGCCCGCCGGTGGCGGTCTGTTCGCCTATCGCCCCGGCGACCTGGTAAGTGCCCTCCTCGACCTCGGCGACCACAGGGTCCCAGCCGATGAACCGGACGTCCGTGTCCCCTCCGAAGACCTGCATCAGGGACCAGTACATGGGGTCGCCGGCCCGGTCGTAGGACTCGATGGTGAGCTTGTGCATCGGGGCGCGCACCAACAGGCTGACGGTGGTGTGGACCGACACGCCGTCGGCGGACGTGGCGGTGACGTAGCCGTAGTAGGAGCCGCGGCCCGCCTTCACGGGGTCGATGCCGACCGGCACCTCCGCGGTCGCGCCCGGGGCGATCCGGACCGTGTCCGCGCCCAGCGTCAGCGCCTGCGCGGGCAGCGCCCGACCGCCGTTGGTCGCCAGTGCGGCGCGCAGGTTCAACGAGACCTCGTCGCCGGAGTGGTTGGTGTACCGGATCACACCGGCCCGCTCCGTCGGGGATCCGTCCCTGTCGAACGGGCCCAGCACGATCGTGCCGGTGGCGGTGACGGGGGCGGAGAACGCCGCCTTGACGTCGACGCGGCCGCCGCCCTGCTCGGTCGGCTTCTGGCCGGACACTGTGTGGGACGTGCTGATCAGCGCGTCCTTGAGCTGCTCGGCTCCCCAGCCGGGGTGCTGCCCGGCGAGCAGAGCCGCCGCACCGGCCACGTGGGGCGTGGCCATCGAGGTACCGCTCAACGCGACGTAGTGGTCGCCGACCGGGGCGCCCAGTTGCGTACCGGCGGCGCGCGCGGCGACGATCCCGACGCCCGGTGCCGTGATGTCCGGCTTGGCTGCCTTGTCGCCGAAGCGCGGGCCGCGGCTGGAGAAGGAGGCCAGCGAGTCGTCGCGGTCGACGGCGCCGACGGTGAGGGCGGCGTCGGCAGCGCCGGGCGACCCGACCGTCATCTCGCCCAGCTCGCCGAAGTTGCCGGCGGCGACGACGAAGAGGGCGCCGCTGCTGCGGGAGATCGCGTTGAGGGCCAGGCTCGTGGGGTCGTTGCCGTCGCTCTCGATGCCCCCGCCCAGGCTCATGTTGACGACGTTGGCGCCCTGGGCCGCGGCCCACTCCATGCCCGCGATGACCTCGGAATCGCTGCCGGAGCCGCTGTCGTTGAGCACCTTGCCGATCAGGAGGTCGGCGCCGGGCGCGACGCCCTTGCGCAGGCCGCCCGAGGCGGCGCCGGTGCCGGCGACGGTGGCGGCGACGTGGGTGCCGTGACCGAAGCGGTCCTCGGTCGAGTCGCTGTCGGTGAAGTTCTTCGCCTCGATCACGCGACCTGCGAGGTCGGGATGGCTCTGGTCGGCGCCGGTGTCGAGAACCGCGACCTTGACGCCCTTGCCGTGGTAACCGGCCGCCCATGCGGCCGGCGCGTTGATCTGCGCGGTGCTGCGGTCCAGCGTGGGACGCACCTTGTGGTCCAGCCAGATCTTCGGAGTCCCCGCCGCCGCGCTCGCCACGGACGCGCCCGCCGCAGGTGCGAGCTGCTTCCAGAAGGTGGCCAGGTCCTGGTCGGCGACGCGCAGCGCCTGGGCGTCGATGCTCGGCAGGTGCCGCGGCTCGGCGGAGCCCTCGTGGTACTCGGCGAGTGCGTCCACCCGCTTGACCACCGCACGCGCCGCGCCCTTGGGCGCGGAGACGATCAGGGGCAGGGCGTCGGTGTGCGCCTCGTCGTATCCCTGGGCGAGGAGGCCCGTGACGTCGAAGAGCCCCTTGTCCAGCCGCTCCGTGAGGACCAGCATCGCCGCGTCGGAGGGCAGCACCGTCAGGGCGCCGTCCTTTTCGGTGATCTGGAACAGGACGTTCTCGCGGCCCGGCGCGCGCTGCACCGAGGCCCTCTTCTTGCCGTTCGGCGCGTCGCTGACGGTGACCCGGTCACCGGTGATCAGCCGAACGGTCCTCGTGCCGGTGCGGTCGTGCGGTGCCGGCGTGCGTGCCTCGGTCCCCCGCGGGGACTGGGCGGCGACGGGCGTAATCGCACCCGTTGCCACCACTGCCGACATCGATATCACCGCCCAAAGACGGATCCGTCTCATTGGCGTGTACAACCTTTCTGTGATCCCAACATCTGGACACAACATCCGTGAGCGGGCGTCATGACAACACGGATCCGGCGCGTCTCATCTGGGACATACGAAACGAACGACATCCGGCCTCGACATGAATTGCCACCGAATCGGCCGCCTTCCGCACGCCACATGTCCGCTCGTCGGAGTGTGTTGAGCCGGTGACCGGAAGAGTGTTAACGATGTCGCAGGCGAAGGATGGGTCGAGGCACGAGATCGCCGCCGTCAGGCGGTTCCACGCCAGGAGCAAAACCCCTCCGTACAACCGTGGTTCACCGGCTCATCCGGAATCATCCGCTAAGCAAACCGGACCTGCCATCTTTTCCAGCTGGCACAAACACGCTATGTCCAAACTGCGACACGCTTCGCCTGTGCCGCCTTCAGGCTGTTCAGCGCGACGGTGTACGACGCGATGGTGTACGAGTTGAAGGGTGCCCGACCCTGGTGGCCATTCGAGTTGACCACGCAGGGAGGCCCAGTTCGAGGCGGGCGAGTACCAACGCTGTGACACTGTTGGTGATGTTGGTGGGGTGCTGACACCTGGGCTGGCGGGTGCTTGTCTGGTGGGAGCGGGGCGATGTCAGCGGTGAGGTTGGTCGCGGTGTCGTTGCGGCCGGAGAGTCATCAGAGGATCCCGGTCAGGACGGTGCGGACAGCGCGGGCGGCGTGTCCGAAGGGCACACCGACGATGCTGATCAGGGACCGGTTGGACGTGCTGTCGAGGACGTGGGAAGCGGTCCGATGCCGCCCAAGGTCCGGCAGCCGGCCGGATAGCGGGCAGGCCCGTCGTCGGCTGATGGTGCCGGATTGTGGCGGAAAAAGCAGCTCTGGGAGGTTCAACAGCCCGGCGGTCGGCGGCACAGTCAGCGACTACAGGAATCTGATTACTAGTCAGTAGGGTCAGCAAGTGTCTGATCAGACCTGGTCACAGGTGCCAACACTTGCAAGTACCGATCACCCAAGGAACCAGCCCACGACGGGCACAGTTGCGTCCCCTCACCGTACCGGCGAAGGGACGCAGCGAAGGTGCGCGGAGGCGACTCGCAACAGGAACATCACACCTGGTCAGCGCACCCGACCCCGGGGTTTCAGGGCCACGGGCGGCAGCTCGGGAGCGGGCAGCCGGTCGCCGTCGTAGCCCTTTACGTCACCGAAGCGGGAGCTTTCCATCCAACCCTTCCGGGCCTCCTCGATCTCCTCGTGGGAACGGCCGATGAAGTTCCACCACATGACGATCTCTTCCTCGAACGGCTCGCCGCCCAGGAGCATCAGCCCGGCGTCGGAAGCGGCGCGGAGGGGGAGTTCGGTGCGGCCGCAGCCGAGGTAGAGCATCGATCCGCGCTCCAGCGGCACGCCGTCGACCTCCGCCTCGCCGGACATCGACAGCACCGCATACTCGAAGTCGGGGTCGAGCGGCAGTCGCGCCTCGGCACCGCCCGTCAGAGCGATGTCCGCGCCGACAATCGGGGTATAGGCCGTGCCCGGTGAGGTGGCGCCGTCGAGCTCGCCGAGGATCACCGTGGCGGCGAGGCCGGGGGCGGTGACGGTGGGCAGGTCGGTGTGGTGCTGGAAGTGCGGCTCGACCTGGCGGTGTGCGTCGGGCAGGGCCACCCAGAGCTGGGCGCCGTGCAGAAAGCGGGCGTGCGGTTTCGGGCTCTCCTCCGAGTGGCTGATCGCCCGGCCGGAGGTCATCAGCCCCAGCTCGCGCGGGCGGACCGTCTGCAGGCTGCCCAGGCTGTCGCGGTGCAGCACCTCGCCCTCATGGAGCCAGCTGACCGTCTGCAGACCCATGTGGGGGTGCGGCGGGACCTGCATCCCGGGCTCGTCGGCGATGTCGTCGGGGCCGTAATGATCCACGAAGGCCCAGGCGCCGACCATGCGCCGGCCGAGATTGGGCAGCAGCCGGCGGACCTCGGTGGACTCGCCGACCTGGACGTGGCGCGGAGTGAGGAGTTCACGTACCGGCTCGGCGACGACGAAGCCCCGTCCTCCGCAGACGGAGAGTGTGGCCTGGCGATCGAGATTGCTCATGGCGCTCAACCTATTCCCGTGCGGGCGCGGGCGGTCGATACCCACGCCGAGATTTTAGTGGAATGCTCAACCATTATGCTGTGTTGTCAAACGTGAACGAACAGCTGGGCGGACGACCGGACGCCCGACCGGCAGGATCCGGGAACGCCGCGACCGAGGAGGACAAGTGAACGACAGCTACTTCGAGTTCGGTACGGCAGCCGACCGCTGGGACCGTGCCCGGATGTTCTTCGAGGCGAAGGAGTATCTCACTGCGGCCCGGATCCTGGGCGGGCTGGTCGAGGAAGCGCCGGAGCAGGTCGCCCCGCGGCTGCTGCTGGCCCGCGCCTACTACCACTCGGCGCGACTCGGCAAGGCCGAGACGGAGTTGCGGGCCGTGCTGGAGCGCAACCCCGTGGAGCATTACGCGCGGCTGATGCTCGGTCGCACGCTGGAGCGGCAGGGACGGCAGGCCGAGGCGACGCCGCATCTGCGGATGGCTGCGGCGATGTCCGGGGACTTCGGGGACGACTCGGACGTCTGAGGCGCCGTGTCTGCGGGTGGGCTTCGGTCGAAGGGGGCGGTGCGGCTCGGAGCGGCGGCTGAAGCGGTCGTCGCCGCGCACTTCAGCAGAAGCCGTGTGAGCGCGATTGGGCCGCCCGGTCAGTCCCCGGACACTGCCCGGGCGGCCCCAGTACGGTCAGGATGTCGTCGTACGTGCTCCCCGGGCGCCCGTCGCTCTCAGCCGGAGCGATCGGTTTCGTCGTCGTCCGCGGCCCGGCTTCCCGGAGCGTTCGAAACGCGGTCCAGCCATTCGGTCATCAGGGCCGATTCGGCCTTGCTGAGTCCGGCGGCGGGAGAGTCGTGCAGCAGGGCCCTCAGCCGGTTGGCGGCGGAGGAGATGTGCATCTCATCCTCGTCGGCCGGCTTGCCGCCGCTCGCTTCGGGTACGAACACGGCCGCGTGCACCGCATCGCGTACGCGTCCGGACATCCTGTTGTCATGGAACGTCGCGGGGCGGGCGACCAGCATCAGCGCGACGCCGACATTGGCAGACATGATCATCTGGGCGGCCGGCTCGGGCGCGATCCGCAGCTTTCCCTGCGCCGCGGCCCGCTCCAGGTCCCTGGTGAGGATCCGATGCGATTCGAGCGCGGCGGCCGGCGGGGTGCGCATGGAGGGGGAATTCATCAGCCGGTACAGGTTCGGATTCCGCAGGGCGAATTCGACATGGCTGTCCCAGCCGTCGCGCAGGTCCTGGACGGGGTCCGCGGTGTCACCGCGCTCCCGCTTCGTCGCCAGGTACGCATCGAAACCGTGATCGACGACGGCCGAGAGCAGCCCCTCCTTGTCGCCGAAGTACCGGTAGAGGGCCGGGGCCCCCACCTGCGCGGCCTCGCACACGGCCCGGGTGGAGATGCCCCCGTCCGGCGACTTCGCGACCAGGTCGGCCGCCACTTCCAGGATGCGTGCTCGCGTGCTCATCGAACGGACGCTATCAAGGGGCCGAGGTCAGCGGGCGGCATGGGGGACCAGCAGGTCGTCGAGGCCCATGCGGGTGAGGAACTCGGCGCGTATGCGGTCGGCGACCACGCTGACCGTTTCGCTGCCGTCGTCGACGGGGTCGATATGGACCCGGAAGGGACGCTTGCCGTGATCCGTCCCGACAACCCGGACGATTGCGTCGGCGACCTGGGAGACATCGGCGTCGGCGGGTGCGAGCTCGGCCAGGCGTCGGGACACCTGATCCATCATCCCCGCGTAGCGCTCTTCGTACGCCGGGACGACGGTCACGTCGGAGGGATGGCCGCCGGTGACGAAGTGGTTGGTGCCGGAGGTGAAGGAGCCGGGCACGACGATGGTGGTCTCGATGTTGAAGCGGGCCAGCTCGGCGGCGTACGAGACGGCGAGCGCGTCCATAGCGGACTTGGCCGCGAAGTACGGGGCGAGATAGGGCGGAGTGCCGCCCTTGGTGGACGTGGAACCCACCCATACGACCAGCCCGTGTTCCTGGGCGCGCAGGTGCGGAAGGGCGGCCCGGTTGACGCGCTGGGTGCCGAGCACATTGGTGTCGTAGACCGCCGTGAGCTCCTCGGGCGTGAACGCCTCGGCGGGGCCGGTGACCATGTGTCCGGCGTTGTGGACGATCACGTCCAGCCGGCCGGCGTCGGCGAGGACAGTGGCGACGGCGGCGTCCGCCGACTCCTGTGACAGCACGTCGAGTTCGACGGTGCGCAGGTCCACCTGGTGCTCGGCGGCGTACGCCGCCGCCTCGGCGACCCGTGCGGCGTTGCGCGTCGTGGTGTTGCGCATGGCCGCGTAGACGGTGTGGCCCGCATGGGCCAGGGCGCGGGCGGCCAGGGCGCCGAAGCCGGATCCGGCGCCGGTGATGACGATGGTCTTGTTCATGACGTAGTCCTCGGCCTTTTGGTCGGTGATGAAGTGGAAGAAGAGAAGAAGGAGGTGACGCGGTCGTGGGAGCGGCGGTCTGCGGCGGCAGTGGGCAGGGTCAGACGATGCCGCCGTTGGCGCGCACGACCTGGCCGTTGACCCAGCGGGCGGGACCGGCGAGGAAGGCGACGACCTCCGCGATGTCCTGCGGAGTCCCGAGGCGCTCCAGCGGCGCCTGGCCGGCGAACTTCTCGATGGTCGCCTCGTCCTTGCCCTCCAGGAAGAGAGCGGTGGCGGTCGGACCGGGGGCCA
This sequence comes from Streptomyces sp. NPDC005181, assembly GCF_040608395.1. NCBI lineage: Bacteria > Bacillati > Actinomycetota > Actinomycetes > Kitasatosporales > Streptomycetaceae > Streptomyces > Streptomyces sp. NPDC005181. The sequence continues at coordinate 35,717 of NZ_JBEXID010000045.1, read as the reverse complement.
CGGCGTTGACCGTGATGTCCCTGCCGCGCAGTTCGCGGGCCAGGATCAGGGTCATGGCCTCGACCGCGCCCTTGGTGGCGGCGTAGGCGCTGTAGCCGGGGAGGGCCAGCGACAGCACGGAGCTGGAGAAGTTGATGATCGCTCCGCCGCCGCGCAGACGGCGCGCCGCCTGCTGGTCGACGACGAAGGTGCCGCGGATGTTGGTCCGGTGCATCCGGTCCAGCGCGTCCAGATCCATGTCGACGAGTGGTGCGAGCGTCATGACGCCCGCAGCGTGGACGACGACGTCGACTCCGCCGAAGGTCTCCGCCGCCGCATCGAAGAGCGCCGCTACGGCCAGCTCGTCGGCGACGTCCGCACGGTGGGCGATCGCCTCGCCACCTGCGGCTGCAATCGCCGCGACGGTGGCGTCGGCATCGGTCCGGTTGCCCGCGTAGTTGATGACGACGGCGAATCCGTCGGCGGCCAGGCGTTCGGCGCTCTCCCGGCCGATGCCCCTGGACCCTCCGGTGACGACGGCGACCCGGCGTGCAGTGGTGACGGTGTGCTCAGTCATGGCGTTGCTCCCGTTTCAAGGGGTCCGGTGGTGTCCGCTTCTGCGATGAGAACAACGCTAACATCATTGCAGTAGCGACGCTACCCTGATTACGTAGCAACGCTACTAGTGTCGCTACTCACGCCCAGGGCGGTGCAAAATCGGATGCGTCGAGGACTGCCGCTGTGATAATCCGACGAGTCATGGAAGCTCTTGTGACAGCGCGGCTCGTGCTCCACCCACTGACCCCCGCAGAGGCGGAGTGCGTAGTGGAAGGCCGTCCCGGACCGGACGCCCTCTGGGCACCCGACTACCCCAACGACGGAGACCGGGCGGGCGCCAGGCACTTCCTGGAGCACTGCGCGGATACCGGCAATCCCCAGCCGTTCGGCGCGTACGAAATCCGCCTCCGCGAGGACGGGCACGCCATCGGCGGAGTCGGTTTCCACGCCGTTCCGGACGACCAGGGACAGGTCACGATCGGCTACGGCCTCATCCCGGCGATGCGCGGCAAGGGGTACGCCTCCGAGGCTCTGCGCGCGCTGCTGGAGTTCGCCCGCACCGCGGGTGCCGCATCGGTCAAGGGCGACGCCGACCTCGACAACACCGCGTCCCAGCACGTCATGGCGGCGGCCGGGATGCGCTTCGTCGAGGAGGACGAGCTGCTGAGGCACTACCGGATCGCCTGGACGGCCGGATGCGCGGGCGGGGTGGGTGGAGCAACCACGACGGACGGTGCCGCCGGGACCGAGGCCTCTCCTCCGGTCTCCGCTCGGCGTCCGTCATGACACCGAGCACCCGGGCGACTGGACCCCGACAACAGCTGAACCCGCCAGGCGGCTCCTGGCGGGTTCGGTCGTAGCGGTGTTCCGGCCGGTCAGCCGGCGGCAGGGGCCGTGCGGGATGCCGTGCCGCCCCCCGCCGGGACCGTGTCCGGTCTCGGCGCCAGCAGCCGTTCCGTCAGGTAGCCGAAGACCAGACCGAATGTGGTCCAGAGCGTGGCCTGAACGGCAAGGGTGGCGAGGCGGAACTCCCACAGCAGACCGGCCGGGAAGCCCTTGCCGACCTCGTTGAACGAGGGCAGGAAGGTGTAGGCGAGCCCGATGACGAGGACGTAGGCGGCGGATGCCGTGATCGTCGCGTTCCAGTTGCCCAGGCGGGGAGCCAGCCGCTTGCCGAGGATGACGGCGGCAACGGCGAGCAGCACGCTGAGGGCGACCATGAGGAAGAACAGGGTGGTGCGTTGGCCGATCGTGTCGGGGTTGCCGACGGCCGGCGGGTTGGCCGGGTATTTGAGGAACGGCACGACATACACGGTCAGCAGGGCGCCGAACGCGATCAGTGCGGCCGTGGCCCGTGGGCCGAACCTGCCGATGCGGCCGAGGGCGTAACAGAAGACGAGCGCGGCGATGCCGCCGATGGCCACGCCGAAGACGAGGACACCGGTGGCGAGGCCGGCCGTGGACTGCATGGTGCGGCTGACGAGTTCCTCGCCGCCGCCGTGGTCGTGGCTGTGGGCCTCTTCGAGGGCGATGGCCGCGTCGACGCGCGACTCTCCGAGGAAGTAGGCGACGGCAAGCGCGAGCGCACCCGCGACAAGGCCGGCCAGCATGCCGCGGACCAGCAGGGCTCTGACAGATATGGAGTTCATGAGGGGTTCCCCTGGCTTGCGCAGTGTGTCAGTGGCAGGGGAAACCGAGCAGGTGGCGACCGTCGTGGACCCACTCGTGGACACCCTCACCGGAGATGACCGCGGTGGCGCCCTGCTCGGCGCCGACGAAATAGAGCAGGACGAGCATGAGGATGCCGAAGAAGACCGCCCAAGGGGCAATGGCCTTCAGCGAGATGGGGGTGATGGCGGGTGATGCGACGGCGGCGGGGGCAGCAGTCTGTGCCATGGCAGAACCTCCTGGGGGAACACGCGTCCCGATCGTGGTGCCTGAGACGACAGTGGTGGGTCTGACTTCCCGTATGGCTACGGGTTCACAGTGGCGCGACCGTGCCGGATTCTCACCGGACTTCCATCACACCGTCGTCATGTTCGTCGCGACCATACCGTCTGGGAGCACTCCGCCGCCATGGCGCCATCTGCCCACCCCCCGGCGCTCGATGCCATGGTGTGCTTGTCCAAGAGGCCACAGTTCAGGGAGTTGACGCGGGTGTTGACGGTACAGGTGATGTTGATCTCGCCGGCGCTCAACGCGGCGCTGCGCGAGGCCCGGTTCGACGGTGACGCCCCGCTCGACGCTTCCGGCGTCCGGCGGGCGCGTGCGGCCGCGGCCGCGGTGCCTGCCGCCGATCGCCGGGTGCACGGCACGGACGAGCGGTGCGCCGCGACCGCCGGGGCGCTGAGGCTGCGGTCCGAGCCCGAACCTGCCCTTCGTGGCTGGGACTTGGGGCGCTGGAGCGGGCACCGGCTGGCGGAGGTGAGCAGGGACGAACCGGAGGCGGTGTCGACCTGGCTGTCCGGCCCTTCGACTGCCCCGCACGGCGGTGAGTCGCTGCTGGACCTGCATGCGCGGGTGGGCGGCTGGCTGGATTCGCTGCATCGGGACGGTGGCGATGACGGCCGCGTGATCGCCGTGGCCGAACCCGCTGTGGTGCGCGCCGCGATCGTGCATGCGCTGGACCTTCCGCCGCAGGCGTTCTGGCGGTTGGACGTGGCCCCGCTGACACTGACCGAGCTCAGCGGCCGGTCCGGGCGCTGGAACCTGCGCTGCGGGCGGTCCCTGGGCACCGGAACCGACGTCCCATGATCCGGCGCAGGCCTCCCCACCGGCCCGCCCCGCCCCGCCGGTGACGGCCCCTGCACCAACCTTCCGGTGGCCGAAGCGGGGCTCACGGCCACCGGCGGTTCCGGTACGTCTCAGTGACCACCGCAGTGGACGGACGGTAGGCAGAGGGGCCGTCTCCGTGAAGGACCGCGCGATCACGTGCGCCGGCTCCACCACGCATCACGGCGGACCACGCCTCCCCTGCCCCGGACTGCAGGGCACGCGCCCGGGCCGAAGTCCCCCACACCGGTGCCAGTTACTCGGTACCGGGAACAGGCAGGGCGCGACGAGACAGGCCACCGACCCACCCAGGCCCGCCACGGCAGGGCCCGCCCGGGCGTGCGTCCGCACACCCCTGCCGCTCAAGCAATGCTGACAAATGGTACGTAAACTGGCCAAGGCGATCGAGCCCACCTTCTCCTCGGAAGGGCGACCGACCATGACCGATCACACGCAGCTGGGCCGGCCCGAGACCACCCGCCCGGCATCCGACGCCACGCACGGAGCAGGACCGCAGGGAAGAAACCGCCCAACGGAACCTGGGGCACGTGGACGTACCACGATCGCCGACGGCGTGGTGGCGAAGATCGCCGGGTTGGCCGCCCGGGACGTGCCCGGAGTCCAGAGCATGGGCGGGGGCTTCACCCGCGGGATGGGGGCCGTGCGGGAGCGGGTGCCCGGAGCGGGAAGCCAGTCCGTCGCCAGCGGTGTCAAGGTCGAGGTCGGCGAGGTCCAGACCGCGGTCGACCTGTCGATCATCATCGAATACGGCTTCTCGATCGTCGAGCTCACGGGCGACGTCCGGACCGAGGTGATCGCCGCAATCGAGCGGATGACCGGTCTGGACGTCGTAGAGGTCAACATCATGGTGAGCGACGTCAAGCTGCCCGACGAGGAAGAGGAGCAGCAGGTGCCGGAGAGGCGGGTCGCGTAGCGGTTCGCCGGACCGGATCGCGCCTGGTCGACGGGGTGGCCATCGGCTGTGTCGTCGGCCTGAAACCTCGGCTGTCTCCCGAGGTCCATCGGGTACCCGTTTGGTGCAGGGCCCCTGGGGCAGTCGCAGATGACGGGGATATGGCTGACCTCGATCGGAGGACCAGATGTCTGGCGCTTCAGCGCTGTCGCTCGTTCTTCAACCGCCTGCTCAGCACATGATCCGGGGGAACGCCTCGCCCGGCGAGCTCGCCCGCACTCCGTCTGCACACCGGGACTTGGTCGTAGCGTGCGCGGGCGCGGGGAGGGCGACGAACCCCGACGACACAGCGGCCCCGTTTCTCGCAGGGACGCTCGGTCACGTCGGGATCCGTCCCCCCACGCACTGACTCGCCGTCCCTGCTCAGCCGCGGTACGCCTCCAGCAGGCGCAGCCAGACCTCGCTGATCGTGGGGAAGGCAGGGACCGCGTGCCAGAGCCGGTCGATGGGGACCTCACCCGCGACCGCGACGGTCGCCGAATGCAACAGCTCGCCGATGCCCGGCCCGACGAAGGTGACGCCGAGCAGGATCTCCCGGTCGAGGTCGACAACCATGCGGGCCCGGCCACGGTAGCCGCTCGCGTAGAGGCCGGAGCCCGAGACCGCGGCGAGGTCGTAGTCGACGGCGCGTACGCGATGGCCGGCCCGCTCCGCCGCGGCGAGGGTGAGACCCACGGACGCGGCCTCCGGGTCGGTGAAGACGACCTGGGGGACGGCCGCGTGGTCGGCGGTCGCGGTATGGGCGCCCCAACGACCGGTCGCCTGCGGGACGCCCTGGGCGCGGGCGGCGATCGCCGCACCCGCGATACGGGCCTGGTACTTGCCCTGATGGGTGAGGAGGGCCCGGTGATTGACGTCGCCGACGGCGTAGAGCCAGGTGCTGCCCTCTACACGGCAGCTGTCGTCGACCGTGAGCCAGGATCCGGGCTTCAGGGCCACCGTCTCCAGTCCGAGGTCGTCGGTGCGCGGGGCGCGGCCGGTGGCGAAGAGGATCTCGTCGGCCTCGATGCGCTCCCCGTTGCCCAGTTCGACGGTGACGGGGCCGTCCGGGGCCGTGCGGATGACGGAGGTGGCCGAGACGCCGGTACGGATGTCGGCTCCGGCCTCGGTCAGCGCCTCGGCGACCAGCTCACCCGCGAACGGCTCCATCTTCGGCAGCAGGCCCTTGCCACGGATCAGCATCGTGACCTCGGTGCCGAGCGCCTGATAGACGGTGGCCATCTCCACGCCGACGACCCCACCGCCGACGATCACCAGGCGGCCCGGAACCTCCTTCGCGCTGGTCGCCTCCCGGCTGGTCCAGGGGCGGGCATCGGCGACTCCGAGCAGGTCAGGAACCACGGCGCGGCTGCCGGTGCAGACGGCGACGGCGTGCCGCGCGGTGAGCCGGTGTTCGGTGCCGTCGGGGGTGGTGACGGAGACCTGCTTCGTACCGGCCAGACGGCCCTGGCCCCGGTAGAGATCCGCGCCGACACCCTCCAACCAGGCGACCTGCCCGTCGTCCTGCCAGTCCGCGACATACCAGTCACGGTGGGCAAGGACCGCAGCTGCGTCCAGCGGGCCCTGCACGGCTGCGCTGAGGCCGGGGACCCTGCGCGCGTCGGCGCGGGCGACGACCGGGCGCAGCAGGGCCTTGCTGGGAATACAGGCCCAGTACGAGCATTCGCCGCCGACCAGCTCCGCCTCGACGACCGCGGTGCTCAGCCCTGCCGCGCGGATCCGGTCCGCCACGTTCTCCCCCACCGGCCCCGCGCCGATCACCACGACGTCGTACACGGCGTTCTTCACAACATCAGCATCTGTCATGGGGACAGTCTGGTCGTGGGTGTGGGCTGCGGCCACATGGGCAGGCGGAATAGCGCAAGAGAAACCACCGTTGTCCGTGGACAGGTCCGAACGGGCACAGGAAGAGGTACAGACGCATGAGCACCGTAGAGCTCACCAAGGAAAACTTCGATCAGGTCGTCAGCGGGAACGAGTTCGTCCTGATCGACTTCTGGGCTTCCTGGTGCGGCCCGTGTCGGCAGTTCGCGCCGGTCTACGACGCGGCGTCCGAGCGCCACGACGACCTGGTCTTCGCCAAGGTCGACACGGAGGCGCAGCAGGAGCTGGCGGCGGCCTTCGAGATCCGGTCCATTCCGACGCTGATGATCGTCCGGGACAATGTGGCGGTGTTCTCCCAGCCCGGGGCGCTGCCGGAGGCGGCGCTGGAGGATGTCATCGGGCAGGCCCGGAAGCTGGACATGGACGAGGTGCGCAAGTCCATCGAGACCCAGCAGAAGGAACAGCAGCAGTAGCCTGCGCGATCCCGAACTGTGGGTGGAGGAGGGCCCGGCCGTCGGCCGGGCCCTCCCGGCGTTGCGGAGGCGGACAGGACCTGAGGGCTAGAAGGGGTGGCCGGCCGGTTCGTGGCGCACGGTCGTCCAGCGCAGCTCCGTGAAGGCGTCCAGATTGGCCCCGCCGCCGAACCGTGCGCCGGTGCCGGACGCGGCGATGCCGCCGAAGGGTGCGACCGCCTCGTCGTTCACCGTCTGGTCGTTGATGTGGACGATGCCGGTCGGGATCCGGTCCGCGAGTTCCAGGCCCAGCGCGGTGTCACGGGTGACGATGCCGAGGGAGAGCCCGTACGGGCTGTCGGCGGCCAGCGCCGCGGCCTCGTCCAGGGTTTCGAAGGACCGCACAGGGGCGACGGGGCCGAAGACCTCCTCCACGTAGGCAGGCGTGTGGTCGTCGACGTGGGTGAGAACGGTGGGGCGATAGAACAGATCGTGGTGGGTGCCGCCGGCCGCGAGCTTCGCGCCGCCTGCGGTGCTCGACTCGACCAGGCGGTGGATCTTGCCGAGCTGGCCGCGGTCGATGATCGGGCCTAGGTGGACCTGCTCACGGTGCGGGTCACCGACCGTCAGCGCGTCCGCCTTGGCGGCGAGCCGTTCGACGTACTCGTCGTACAGAGAGGCGTGTACGAGGTGGCGGCCGGTGGTCATGCAGATCTGGCCCTGGTGGAAGAACGAGCCCCAGCCGGCCTGGGCCACCGCGCCCTCCAGGTCGGCGTCCTCCAGAACGACAAGGGCGGAGTTGCCGCCGAGTTCCAGGTGGGCGCGCTTGAGAAGCCGTCCCGCAGCCTCGCCGACGGCGCGGCCCGCAGCGGTGGAGCCGGTGAAGGAGATGACCGGGACGCGCCGCTCGGCGACCAGCGCCTGTCCTGCCTCGGCACCGCCGGGCAGGACGTGCAGCAGGTGCTCGTCGAGTCCGGCACCGGCGAAGACCGCCGCCAGCGCGAGCCCGCCGCAGACGGCGGTGCGCGGATCGGGCTTGAGGAGGACCGCGTTGCCCAGGGCGAGTGCGGGGGCGACAGACCGGATGGCGAGGATCAGCGGCGCGTTGAACGGGGCGATCACGCCGACGACGCCGACCGGGACGCGCCGGGTGTAGGAGAGACGCTCGTCCTCGCTGGGCAGTACCTCACCGGTCGGCCGGGACGCGAGCGCGGCGGCCTCGTAGCACTCCTGGGCGGCGACATGGAGCTCGAAGTCGGCCTTGCCGGGGATCGAGCCCGACTCCCGTACGATCCATTCGCGCAGTTCGTCGGCGTGCGCGGTGAACAGGTCGCCGGCCCGGCGCAGGACCGCGGCGCGGACGAAGTGCGGGGTGCGGGACCAGGTGGCCTGGGCGGCGGCTGCGGACTGGGCGGCCGCGGCGATGTCCTCGGGGGTGGCGAGGGTGACACGTCCGAGCACCTCGCCGGTGGCGGGCTCGACGACGTCCGACTCACCTCCCGCGAGCGTGCGGGACTGCCAGGCTTTGGGGTCGAGCAGGGACATGAAGGCTCTCCAGTCGGTCGGTTCGAGGGGTGGTCCCATGCGGTGGGGCGCGGGGTGTGCGGCCGCGGCTTCGCGGGACGACGCGATCCGGCGCAGCCGTGCGAGCTGCGTTCGGCGATCGAACGTGACCTCGCTCGGTTGAACGTGCAACATCGTAGCCACGCAGCGCCCACCGAAAAGGGAATTGATCGAACTGCTGCTCCCTTTTGTACGCGACGTTCCTTGCTGGCCTCATGCAGGGAAGGTTTTTCCCAACTACCCATAGCGAGAAGGAAGTTGCCTGCTCCCGGTTCAGCCCTCGGTCTTTCGCTCCGAGACCCTGACCGAGAGCCCGTAGTCCAGTTCGGCGCCGTCGATCAACAGGGCCTCCACGGTCCGCGTCACCGGATCGATGTCCGCCACCATGCCCTCGCCGGCGTACCTGGGGTAGCCCGATGCCCCCGTCTCACCCGTGGCCTCCACGACGGCCGAGCGAATGGCGGCGACGGAGTCGGGAGCGCCGGCGTGGCCGGTGTGGTGGGCGGCTTCTGGGCGTTCGGTGTGTTCAGTGGCTTCGGCCGGTTCGGTCGTGGTGTCGGTGAACCCTGGAACGATCAGGATCTCGTAACTCTGCGGATAGCTCATGGTCATGACGCTAAGCAAGCGACGCGCGGCGCGCACGTCGCCGCGCTGCCGTGTTGCCGTGCCGGACAGCAGCTCTGTGTGCTGCCGCCGGTGAGCCCGGCGACCGCGCCCCCGCCACCTCAGCTCGACTCGCGGGGGATCGCCCGTGCCCTCAGCAGGTCGTGGCGCTCGGGCTCGCCCCCCGGGTTCCGCACCAGCCGGTCGACGAGATCCGCCAGCGGCTGCGCCGTCGCCAGTTCCGTCCGCACACTGCTCAGCCGCGGCCTCAGCAGCCTGCCCAGCATCAGGTCCTCGGCTCCGATCACGGCGCTCTCGCCGGGCACCTCGATGCCCGCGTCCTGGAGCGCCCGCATCAGGAGCATCGCATAGTCGTCGTTGTACGCGAACACGGCATCGAGTCCGAGCGTGCGCCACCGTGCGGCGAGAGCGGCGGCCGACTCCTCCTCGTACCGCAGTGGCAGCGGCTCGATACGGGCGCCGCCACCGGCTGCGGCCCGCCGGGCTCCGGCCAGCCGGGGTTCGGCGAACACGCCGACGCCCTGTTCCTCGGGCATGACCACTCCGATCCGACGGCGGCCGCGCTCCAGAAGATGCGTGATGGCGCAACTTCCCACCTCCCGCTCGTCCATGACCAGGGCGTGGGCGCCGTCGACCGGCTGCGGGCCGAGGGTGATCACCGCCTTGGCCCCGGAACGCCGGAGCACTCCTATGCCCTGCGGGGTGAGGGCGACTCCGCCGGGTGCGACAACGGCGACGGGGCGGAGCTCGGCCCAGGCCCGGGCGGCTTCCTCGGCGTCGAGGCCGAGACTGCCGTGCTGGACCACGGTGTAGTCGAGGCGGCGCAGGCCGGACTCGAGCTCATGGAAGAAGTGGTGATGAAGCGGTCCGACGGGATGGTTCCCGGTGGGCAGCAGCACCATCCGGGTGTGTCCGGCGCGCAGACTACGGGCCGCCGCATGCGGCACGTAGCCGAGTTCGCCGGCTGCTTCCCTGACCCGGCGGCGGGTGGGATCGCTGATCCGCACGGTCGAGTTGTTGTTGAGTACGTACGACACGGTGGCCCGGGAGACACCTGCGAGTCGCGCCACGTCGGCGCTCGTCGGGACGGCGCCTTCGGAGGGCTGCTTGGGTAACTGGCTCATGGCATCGGGCAGTCTTCCAGACCGGTCCTGCGTGGGTACGCTCCGGGGCATGGATGACTCGTCGATGGTGGGACTGCTCGGCCGGGTGACCGGGACGGTGGGGCCGGGGCTGGTCGGCGAGGTGATCGTACGGATCCGTGGGGGCGCCGAGCACTTCCTCGCGTACCCGTCCTCGCCGAAGGACCGCATGGAGCCGGGGACGGTGGTGACGGTGATCGATTATCTGCCCCCGCGCACGGTGTATGTGGCGCGCGCGTACGACAGTTGAGGTGCCGCGCGCAGGGTGGTCGAGGTGTGTGACGCACAGGCGTCGGGTGCGCGCCGGTCAAGAATGCGGCAAGGATCTGCACACCTCTTCTCCGCCGTCGTGCGCAGGAGAAGACTCCCTCTGTTCAGCAGTGCCGACGGGGCACTGCGATAAGGGGGCGCATGCCGATGGTCATCGGCGTCACGGCGGGGCTGGTTCTCGCCGCCATCATTGTGTTGATCGGCCTGTTCAAGCTGATGTGGCGAGTGGCCGAGCCGAACGAAGCACTGGTCATCTCCGGCTCCAAGCACAAGACCGAAGGTCTTGGGCAGGGCATGGGGTTCCGTATCGTCACCGGGCACGGCACGCTCGTCCTGCCCGGTGTGCAGGCGGTACGGAAGATGTCGCTCGACCTCAACGAGACGGAACTGTCCGTCGATTGCGTCACGCATCAGGGGATTCCCCTGCGGGTACGTGGTGTTGTCATCTTCAAGGTGGGCGACGACTTCGTGTCGATCGCCAATGCGGCCCGCCGCTTCCTCGACCAGCAGAAGATGATGGCGGAGCGGGTGCACAACGTGTTCGCCGGTCATCTCCGCTCCATCGTGGGCGGGTTGACCGTCGAGGACATGATCCGGGACCGGGAGAAGCTCACCGGTCAGACCCGGGCGGCGTGCGGCAGCGAGATGGAGAAGCTCGGGCTGATCGTCGATTCGCTGCAGATCCATGAGATCGAGGACCCGACCGGGTACATCAAGAATCTCGCCATGCCGCATGCCGCCGCCGTTCAGCGGGATGCCCGGATCGCGCAGGCCGAGGCCAACCGGCGGGCGACCGAGGCGGAACAGCAGGCCGCCGCCCGGATGTCGGAGGCGACCCGCGACAGCGAGATCCTGCAGGCCGGCTACCAGGCCGAGCGGGACAAGGCCGCGGCCAAGTCGCGGCAGGCAGGTCCGCTCGCCGACGCAGCGGCCCGGCAGGAGGTCGTGGTCCAGGAGACCCGGGTCGCCGAGCTGGAGGCCCAGCGGCGCGAGCAGCAGCTGCAGGTCGACGTACGGAAGCCCGCCGATGCCCAGGCGTACGAGAAGCGCACACTGGCGGAGGGCGAGCGCGACGCCCGGATCTCGGCCGCCGAGGCGCACGCCAAGGAGACGGAGCTCGCCGCGATCGCCGAGGCCAACCGGGTGAAGACGGCGGCGGTCGCGGAGGCCGAGGCGACCAAGGCGCGGGGCGCCGCCGCCGCGTCGGCGACCCGGGCGACCGGCGAGGCGGAGGCAGCAGCGGCGCAGGCCAAGGGGCTTGCACTGGCCGAGTCGACCCGGGCCAAAGGTCTGGCCGAGGCGGAGGCGATCAAGGCACGGGCGGCAGCCCTGGCGGAAAATCAGGAGGCCGTGGTCGCCCAGCAGTTGGCGGAGAAGTGGCCGGAGATCGTCGAGGCCGGCGCGGGCGCCTTCAGCAGCGTCGATCACATGGTGCTGCTGAACGGGGCCGACGGCATGTCGGAGATGTTCGCGAAGGCGCTGACGATGGGCGGTACGGGACTGGGCCTGGCCCGCCAGCTGCTGTCCACGATGAGCCAGGGCGACGGCCGGAACGACGGCCGGAACAACAGGGGGACGGAGGCCGCGCCCCCGGTCAACGGTGTCGCGCCCGCCGTCCCGCCCGCGCCGCGCAAGGAGCACATTCCGGTGACGGGTGATCAGGAGGTCGGCACACCCTCCTGACCGGTCGCGGCAGCTGTGGCCGGTACTTGTCCGTCAGCCACGGGCGAGTACCGGCCACAGCTTTGTGCTGTCCCGTCGTCGCCCCGTCGAGCCGCACGGCGCGCTCTGTGCAGGCAGCGGCGCAAACGCGTCGTCCTTCCCGCCCCGCAGCGCGTCCGGCGGACCCGACTCCATGGAATGGGCCGTGCACGTTCTACGGTGTCCGGATGACGATCCCTCACCGTTCAGTCGGCACCTTCAGCACGACCAGCACCGACGGCCCGGCCGGCTTCCCCGGCCGCTCCGGCCCGACCGCCACCGCCGAGGCCGACCCGCACGATGTGGGCCAGGTCCGCACCTCGTACGCCCCCGACCGCGACGGCGATCCCGATCCGGGGGAGATCGTCTGGACCTGGGTGCCGTTCGAGGAGAACGACGGCCGGGGCAAGGACCGCCCGGTGCTCGTGGTGGCACGGGAGGCAACGGGAACGCTGCTCGCCGTGCAGCTCTCCAGCAAGCAGCACGACCGGGACCGCGAGTGGGTGGCCCTCGGCGCCGGGCCGTGGGACAGCTCGGGGCGGCCGTCCTGGGTGGATCTGGACCGGGTGCTGCGGGTGCACGAGGACGGGATGCGCCGCGAGGCGTGCGCGCTGGACCGGGACCGGTTCGAACTGGTCGTCGGGCGGCTGCGGGAGCGCTACGGCTGGAGCTGACCGACGAGGGCCGGGCCCACCGGCCCCCGTGGCGGCTGACGTCGGCCCCACCGGTTCGACGTCGCCGTCAGGGCCGCTGCCCGTCCCTCCAGCTCAACCTGACGGTTATGGTTGGCGCCCGCCCCTCCGGCCAGATGCCGCCGTCACGGTCGGTACCCACCCCTCCGGCCAGACGTCACCGCCGCCGCCGCCGCCCACCCCTCTGGCTCAACGTGACCGTTACAGTTGGTCTCCACTCCTCCGGCCCAACGTCAGGGTTACGCCTGCGGCTCACGGTCGAACATCCGGGCGAACGCGTCGCGGGTGGCCGACGTGCGGCTTCGGTCGAGGATGCCGACGACGATCTGCTCGAAGTGGCCGGCGAACCGCCCCCCGTCGACGAGCAGCGCCCGGAACGCGCCGGCCACCTGCTCCGGATCGTTCATGAACACGCCGCAGCCCCAGGCCCCGAGCACCAGCCTGCGGTACCCGCGCACGGCGGCCACCTCCAGCACCCGCTCGGCGCGCGACGCGAGCGCCGCGGGGATGCGGTGGGCGTCCTCGGGCGTCCGGCTCCGGATCACTCCGGCGTTGGGCGCCGGCGAGGTGAGAAAGCCGACGGTGTACGGGGTGTCCAGCAGCCGCCCCCGGTCGTCACGGAACACCGGCATGCCGGCTGAGTGGATCACCCGATCGGTGTAGAAGGCGCTGCGTTCGGCCCGGTGGTGGGCGTAGTAGTCGGGGGCGCGCAGCAGGGTGGCGTACAGCGCGGAGCCGCGGCACAGGGCCTCCTCCTGGGCCTGCGCGCCGCGCAGGTAGCCACCTCCGGGGTTACGGGCGGAGGCGTAGTTCAGGACGGCGATCCTGCCGGGCGCTTCGCCGGTCATCCGACGGGCCGCCTGCAGGCTGCTCTCGCCGGTCACCTCGATGACCGCGGTGCGGTCGGTGTCGAGTGCGGCGACGGGAACCGGGTCGGGCCCGTAGAGCCGGGTCCCGGAGAGCGCGGCGGCCAGAGTGCGCTCAATACTGACCTCACGCCCCTCGGGCGTGCGGTAGAGCCCGGCTTCGACGATGGACTCGGTCTCTGTCGCGATGGCGCGCAGGCGTGCGCTCATCGGCACTCCCCCGTGTGATGCATACGGGCATGATCCACGCTCCTGCGATCCCGGTGCAATGGAATTATGTGCCACACAGGGGAACCCTTGTGCGATCTCCCCGCAAGGGTTTGGGTGGTACGGACGTTCCGAAAAAGGAGGCCCCGGCATGTCACCGGACGCACCCGTCGGCCACGGTCCGACCGACTACGACCGCCCCCTCGGTGAGGGCGAGGCGGAGGATTTGCTGCGATGTATCTGCTTCAAGACAGGCCCGCCCCGGACGGTCGGTGTCGAGCTCGAATGGCTCATTCACGACCGTGACCGGCCTCGTACCCCGGTCGCCCACGACCGTCTCGACGCTGCCGTCGCCGCCGTGGGCACGCTGCCGCTGAGTGCGGCGCTCACGTTCGAACCCGGCGGACAGCTGGAACTCAGCTCGCGTCCGGCGGACTCTCTGATGGCCTGTATCGATGCCATGTCCACCGATCTTGCCGCCGTTCGTGACGCGCTCGGTCGGCTGAACCTCGTACCGGTCGGTCTCGGCGTCGATCCGTGGCATCCGCCACATCGTCTGCTGCACGAGCCCCGCTACGACGCCTTGGAGGCCTCGCTGGACCGCTCGGGACCGGCGGGTCGCGCCATGATGTGCTCCACCGCATCCGTCCAGGTCTGTCTGGACGCCGGCGAGGAGGAGCCGGGGCCGCTCGGCTACGGGCGGCGCTGGCAGCTGGCGCATCTGCTGGGTGCGGTGCTGGTGGCGGCGTTCGCCAACTCGCCGTACCGGGAGGGCCGGCCGACGGGGTGGCGATCCACCCGCCAGTCGCTGTGGGCCGACCTCGATCCGGTACGGAGCCTGGCACCGCGCGGCCGTCTCGCCCCGCGCGACGACTGGGCCGCGCATGTGCTCGACGCCCCGGTGATGTGCATCCGGAGCGACGAGACACCGTGGGCCGTGCCGGTCGGTCTGACGTTCCGCGACTGGATCCGTACGGGTGCGCCGCGGCCGGCGACGCGCGCCGATCTCGACTACCACATCACCACGCTGTTTCCGCCGACTCGCCCGCGCGGACATCTCGAACTGCGCATGATCGACGCGCAGCTCGGTGACGACGGATGGCTGGTGCCGCTCGCCGTCACCACCGCCCTGTTCGACGACCCGGAGGCTGCCGAGACCGTGTACCGCACCGTCAAACCTCTGGCCGAGACAGCAGGCATACTGTCCGCCCCGCGCAATCCGCTCTGGGTCGGCGCCGCCCGTGACGGCCTGGCCGACCCGGAACTACGGGCGACGGCCGCGACCTGCTTCGAAGTGGCGTTGGAATCTCTGCCCCGACTGGGTGCGTCCGAGGCTGTTCAGCAGGCGGTAGCGGTCTTCCACGACCGTTTCGTCGCCCGGGGCCGATGTCCTGCTGACGATCTGCCCGAACTGCTCGCGATGCCCTCGGTGCATGCGGCGCCTCCGGCGCTTCGTCCGGAAGAGGGAAGGAAAGCCCACTCATGACTGATTCCCCCGTAACCCCGACTCCCGATCTTGATCCCGAGGCGCTCCGGCAGCGCGCTCTCGCGGCGCTCCTCGCCGCCCGGGACCGCACCACGCTCCTCACCGACAGCGTCGACGACCGTGAACTGACGGCCCAGCACTCACCGTTGATGTCGCCCCTGGTCTGGGACCTCGCGCACATCGGCAATCAGGAGGAGTTGTGGCTGCTGCGCGGCGTCGCCGGGCGGGAGGCGATGCGCCCCGAGATCGACGGGCTGTACGACGCCTTCGAGCATCCGCGGTCCAGCCGCCCCTCCCTTCCGCTGCTGCCGCCCGCCGAGGCCCGCTCGTATGCCGCGGAGGTGCGAGGCAGGGCCCTGGACGTCCTGGAGAGCACCGCGCTGACCGGTGACCGTCCGCTCGTGGAGGCAGGTTTCGCCTTCGGAATGATCGCCCAGCACGAGCAGCAGCACGACGAAACGATGCTGATAACCCACCAGCTGCGGTCCGGTCCGGCCGTGCTCACCGCACCGGAGCCGCCGCGGCCCACCGACGCGGCCTCGCTGCCCGCCGAAGTCTTGATTCCCGGCGGCCGGTTCACCATGGGTACGTCGACCGAGCCGTGGGCGCTCGACAACGAACGTCCCGCCCATGTGCGTGACGTGCCGGGGTTCCTCATGGACACGGCTCCGGTCACCTGCGGCGCGTACGAGCGCTTCATCGAGGACGGCGGTTACACCGATCAGCGCTGGTGGGCACCCGAAGGCTGGGCGATGGTCCGTGAGCACGAGCTGACCGCCCCGCTCTTCTGGCACCGGGACGGAGGCCAGTGGCTGCGCCGTCGTTTCGGGGTGACCGAACCGGTGCCCACGGACGAGCCGGTGCTCCATGTCAGCTGGTACGAGGCGGACGCGTACGCCCGCTGGGCGGGGCGCAGGCTGCCCACCGAGGCCGAGTGGGAGAAGGCTGCGCGCCACGACCCGGCTTCGGGGCGTTCGCGACGCTATCCGTGGGGCGACGAGGACCCGTCCCCGGAGCGGGCCAACCTGGGCCAGCGCCATCTGCGGCCCGCACCGGCCGGAGCGTACGCTGCGGGCCGATCGCCGTTCGGGGTACGGCAGTTGATCGGGGACGTGTGGGAGTGGACGTCGAGCGACCTCCTCCCCTATCCGGGCTTCTCGGCATTCCCCTACCGCGAGTACTCGGAGGTCTTCTTCGGGCCCGCCCACAAGGTGCTGCGCGGCGGCTCGTTCGCCGTGGACGCCGTGGCCTGCCGGGGCACGTTCCGGAACTGGGACCTTCCGGTGCGGCGCCAGATCTTCTCCGGATTCCGTACCGCGAGGGATCTCTGATGTGCCGCCATATTGCCTATCTGGGGCCACCCGTGGCGCTCGGCGAGCTGTTGACCCGGCCTCCCCACGCGTTGGTCCGCCAGTCCTGGGAGCCACGCCGGCAGACGTACGGAACGGTCAACGCGGATGGCTTCGGCGTGGGCTGGTATGCGGACGGCGACCCGGTCCCGGGGCGCTACCGGCGCCAGGGACCCATCTGGGCCGACCAGTCGTTCGACGATCTGGCCCGAGTGGTACGGAGCACGGCACTGCTCGCCGCCGTCCGGGACGCCACCGAGCGGGACGCGGACGGTGAGGCTGCGGCCGCGCCGTTCGCCGCGGGCCGGCTGCTGTTCAGCCACAACGGAGCGGTGAAGGGCTGGCCCGGATCGCTGGCGCCGCTTGCCGCCATGCTGCCCCCGGCCGAGCTCCTCGCTCTTGCCGCCCGCTGCGACTCGGCCCTGATCTGGGCGCTGGTGCAGCACCGGGTCGCGCAAGGCGACGACGTGCCGCAGGCGGTCGCCGACACCGTGCGCGAGGTCGCCGGGGCGGCGCCCGGTTCGCGGCTGAACCTGCTGCTCACCGACGGCACGACGATCGTGGCAACGGCCTGGGGCGACACCCTGTGGTATCTCGCCGATCCGGGCCGCCGCACGGTCGTGGCCTCGGAGCCGTACGACGACGATCCGCACTGGCGCGAGGTCCCCGACCGCACTCTGCTGGCCGCGACCCGCGCCGACGTTCTGCTGACCCCGCTCAAGGAGCCCCCCGAGTGAGTCCCTTTCTGCTGACCCGCACCCTGCCGGTGGACACGACGGACGCGGCGCTGCGCGCCGATGTGCTGCACGGTCTGACCCGGCACCCGAAAACACTGCCGCCCAAATGGTTCTACGACGCGCACGGCAGTGAGCTGTTCGAGGAGATCACCCGGCTCCCCGAGTACTACCCGACCCGCGCCGAGCGGGAGATCCTGGTCGCCCGCGCACCGGAGATCGCCGCTGCGTCCGGGGCGAAGACCCTGATCGAGCTGGGTTCCGGCTCGTCGGAGAAGACCCGGCATCTGCTGGACGCACTGCCCGCACTGCACAGCTATGTGCCGGTGGATGTGAGCGAGAGCGCGCTGCGAGGCGCGGCCGAGGCGCTGCTCGTGGATCGGCCGGATCTTGCGGTCCATGCCCTGATCGCCGACTTCACGGGCGAGCTCGTGCTGCCCGACACGCCGGGACCGCGACTGGTCGCGTTCCTGGGCGGCACGATCGGCAATCTGCTGCCGGACGAGCGGACGGTGTTCCTGAAGTCCGTGAGGTCGCTGCTCTCGCCGGGCGACGCGCTACTGCTCGGCACGGATCTGGTGAAGGACGAGGAGGTACTGGTCGCGGCGTACGACGATGCGGCCGGAGTGACAGCGGCGTTCAACAAGAACGTCCTGACCGTCGTCGACCGGGAGTTGGGCGCGGACTTCGACCCGGCCGACTTCGACCATGTGGCGCTGTGGGACCGGCGGCAGGAGTGGATCGAGATGCGGCTGCGGGCCCGCAGAGCGCTGACTGTGAAGATCCCCGGGCTGGATCTGGTGGTTCCGTTCGAGGCCGGCGAGGAACTGCGTACGGAGGTGTCGGCCAAGTTCCGCAAGGAGGGGATCCGGGGCGAGCTCGCCGTGGCCGGGCTGAGGTTGACTCAGTGGTGGACGGATTCCGCGGACCGCTTCGCGCTGTCGCTGGCCACGGCGGTCTGAGCGGCACGGGCGAGCGCACGGCGGCCGGGCAGTGTGCCCGCGGGGATCGGCGGCAGGACGCGGATCTCTGCGGTCAGCCCGGCCGCCGTGACCACGCGCCACAGTGAGGCGGTGAGCGGATCGTCCCCGACGAAGGCGGCGGCGCCCGCGGCCGGCTCGTCCGGGCGCGCGGTGCGGTAGGTGATGCGTACCGGACGGACGTCGGCGTGCGCGTCGAGCGCGGCCTGGAACGCGGCGGGCCGGAACCGGCCGCCGGGGCCGCGCCCGCACCAGGTGCTGCCTTCGGGGAAGACCACCACCCGGGACCCGCTGCGCAGCGCCCCCGCGATGTCGCGCACGGTTGTGGGCAGCGCCCGCAGCCGGTCGCGCTCGACGAACAGCGTGCCGCCGAGGGCGGCGAGCGCACCGAGCACCGGCCAGCGGCGGATCTCGCTCTTGGCGAGCATCCGGCCGGGGAGCACGGCGGCGACGAGCGGTATGTCCAGCCACGAGATGTGATTGGCGACAACGAGCGCACCGGCGTGCGCCGCTCCGGCCGGCGGCTGCGGCCGGCCGATCACCCGTACCCGTACGCCGAACGCCCGCACCACCCCGTACGCCCACCACCGGATCAACCGGTCCCGCGGTGCCGGGCCGAGCAGCAGTACGGCCGGGACGCACACCACGCCGACGAGGACGAGGGTGCACCCCGCGACGAGCAGGGCCGTGGCCGGGAGCCGGCCGCGCACGGGGCCGGTGTGACCGGCGCAGGTGCGCGGGGTGCAGGGTGCCGTGGGCAGCCAGACGCTCATGTCAGCGGAGCGAGTGACAGGAAGTGGCGCAGATAGCGCGGGTCGGTACGGCGCAGCGACAGCAGTACGTAGAGGTCGGCTACGTTGAAGTCGGGGTCGTACGCGGGCGCCCCGCAGACCCGGGCACCGAGCCGCAGGTAGCCGCGGAGCAGCGGCGGGAGTGCGGAGAGACCGGTACGCGCGGTGGTCCGCCCGGCGGCGCCCACGGCTGCGGCAGGACGGGTGGCGGCGGTGGGCTGCCAGAGACGGTGCGGGGTGACCCAGTACTCCTCGGGTGCCAGGTACTTCGTCCTCACCGTGTCCCAGGAGTCGGCGGCCAGGACGCCACCGTCGGCCAGGGGTATCGAGCAGCAACCGGCCAGCCAGTTGTGCCCGCTGCGCTCCATGTAGCGGGCGAGACCCGCCCAGATGAGGGCGATGACGGCGCCGTCCCGGTGGGCCGGGTGGACGCAGGAGCGGCCGACCTCGATCAGGTCGTCGCGGATCGGGCCGAGGCGACCGAGATCGAACTCGGTCTCGGCGTAGAGACGGCCGGCGATCCGGGCCTGCTCGGGCGGCAGGAGCCGGTACGTGGCGATGACGTCGCCGGTCGCCACCTCCCTCACCAGCAGGTGGTCGCAGTACGCGTCGAAGGCGTCGCTGTCCAGACCGGGCTCGGGGCCGTCGAGCCGGGCACCGAGTTCACCGGCGAAGACCTGGTGGCGCAGCCGCTGTGCGGCGCGCACGTCTTCCTGGCTGACGGCGAGGGAAACCCGGTAGAGCGAAGGGGCCGGGAGGTCGGACGCAGCCGGGGCTTCGGGCAGTGCCGGGGCGGACTGCACCGGGGTGAGCTGCTGCGGTACGAACGGGGTGGCGGTGAGCGGTCCGGCGACGAGCGGTGGGGTGGGCAGCGCGTTCATGACGGTCTCCGGGGACGGATCGGCAAGGGCGACTGCCGGGCTGCCGCAGTGCTGCGACGGCCCGGCCCCTTACTTCTTCCGTGACCGGCTGGATTCGACATGACCGCTGCGGAGAGCCTGGATGTGCGACGGCTGAATCCCGGGGTGCCCGGCGGCGGACCGGACGCCCTCCCGTGCCCCGATTGAGCGCCCTCGCTCAGCTGCCCGTGAGCTCGGCGGTGATCCGTTCCGAAGCGGACTTGGCCTCTTCCAGCGGGTCGCCGCCCTGCAGGACGGCTGTCATGTACGGCTTGATCGGGTTGGCGGCCTCGACCGCCGCCCACTGGGGCGAGCTGGGGGTGGCCCGCCCGCGCCTGGCGCCCTCGGCCATGGCGGCGGTGCCCTCCTGGCCCTCGATGACATGGGCGAGGCTCGGCTTGTTCGGGACGTAACTCATGGTTCTGGCGAGGTCCTCCTGCCACTTCTTGCCCGCCAGCGCCTTGATCACGTCGATACCGGCGCTGCGCTCGGCCGCCTTTTCCGGAACGACCAGATCGGAACCGCCGGTGAATACGGAGCCGGGGTTCTTCACAGTCTTGCCGGGGATCGGGAAGTAGCCGAGCTTCCCCTTGAGTTCGGGGTTCTTCTGCTCGATGAGCTTTGCGCTGCCCGGCACGGAAATGATCTGCGCGACATCGCCCTCGGCGAACACGTCGGTCTGCGGGGGCTTTTCCTCGTCGGCGTTCTTGGGGCCGTTGCCGTACGACTGGAGTTCCTTGTAGAAGGCCATGCCCTTGAGTGCGGCGGGAGTGTCCAGGGCGCCCGCCCATTCGCCGCCGTTGTCGTGGGCCAGGTCGCCGCCCTCGTCCCAGATGAACCCGGCGAGGACGTACCAGTTCTGGCCCGCGAGATACATGCCCTGGTTGCCGTTCCGATTGAGCGCCCGGCTGTCCTCGACCCACTCCTTCCGCGTCTTCGGCGCACTCTTGATGCCTGCCTGCTCGAAGAGGTCCTTGTTGTAGATCACCACACGGTTGGCCGCATACCACGGGATGCCGTACTGAATGCCCTCGATGCTGCCGGGGTCGGCGAGACCGGGCAGCCAGTCCTCGCTGCCGAGGTCACGCATCGATTCGAGCGTGAGGTCGCGCAGCCCGCCGCTCTCTGCGTACTGGGCGACCTGGGTGTTTCCGACTTCGATGACGTCCGGGGTGTCCTCGCCCTTGAGGGCCGCAGTGACCTTGGGGCCGATTCCACTCCACTCCTGAATCTTGAACTCCAGTTCGATGGAGGGGTGTTCCTCTTCGTACGACTTCGTGAAGCGGTCCAGGAAATCGGCGGAAACGCTGTCCTTCATCAGCCAGATCGTGACCGTCTTGTCGCCGGAGCCACCCGAGCCCGAGAGATAGCCGCAGCCACCCAGCGCAACGGTGGAGACGAGCGCGACGGCACCGATGAGTACGCGGTTCTTCACGGGGGTCACCTTCTGCGAAACAGCACGACTGATACAGGACCCGATGTGGGGGGACTGCGGGCGTTGCTCGCACGGGTGTGGCTGGAGTTTGGTATGGACCAATCAATTGGTCAAGACCAGTTCACGACACGTTCGCCACCCCGACCCCTCGCGTGACAGGGCCAGGTGGGGCACCGTGGTAGGGACGGAAGGAGACACACGATGTCAAGTCCCACCTATCGGGTCACCGAAATCGTAGGAACCTCTCACGAAGGGGTCGATGACGCCATCCGCAGGGGCGTCGCAAGGGCTTCGGAAACGTTGCACAATCTCGACTGGTTCGAGATCACCCAGGTGCGCGGGCAGATCGTGGATGGCCGAATCGAGCATTATCAGGTAGGCCTGAAAGTGGGCTTCCGGCTCGACGAGACCAGCTGAGCCGACGCAACGTGGCAGCCGGCCCGGCTCGACGAGGTCACGTACACCCTTCCCGCTCCTGCGCGTCCCGCATCGAAGGCGAGGCCACCGCCCAGCGGGCCCGCACCACGGCGAACCCCGCCTGCTCGGCCGCTTCACAGACCAGCTCGTCGTCATCGACCAGCATCCGCACGTCACACTCCCGGCCCAGCCGCTGCAAGATCTCCAGCTCGCTGCGGCGGGCCGGCTGGCGGTCGTCGTTGCGGCGCATGGTCAATCCCGTGCGATCCGCGGCAGGAAGATCAAATAACTCGTCCTCCACCCACCCTCCTCTCGGGCCCGGTCCGCATCGATGCCTAGAATCGTGCTGTTTGCCCCCAGGCGTCAGCCCTGTTCCGATCCGTACGGAGTCCCGCGCGCATGCCCACCCTCCACGATCCGTACGTTCGGGTGCGCGGCGCCCGCGAGCACAATCTGCAGGACGTCCAGGTCGACATCCCGCGCGACACCCTCACCGTCTTCACGGGCGTCTCCGGCTCAGGAAAGTCCTCGCTCGCCTTCGGGACGATCTATGCAGAGGCTCAGCGCCGCTACTTCGAATCCGTCGCCCCGTACGCCCGCCGGCTGATCCACCAGGTCGGCGCACCCAAGGTCGGCGAGATCACCGGGCTGCCTCCAGCGGTCTCCCTGGAGCAGCGCCGGTCCGCGCCCGGCGCCCGGTCCTCCGTGGGCACGGTCACCACACTGTCCAACTCGCTGCGGATGCTGTTCTCGCGCGCCGGGGAGTATCCGGCGGGCGCCGAGCGGCTCGACTCCGACGCGTTCTCGCCGAACACCGCCGCCGGGGCCTGTCCCGAGTGCCACGGCCTGGGCCTGATCCACCGCACCACGGAGGAGCTCCTCGTCCCCGACCCGTCGCTGTCGATCCGCGACGGTGCGATCGCCGCCTGGCCGGGCGCCTGGCAGGGCAAGAACCTGCGCGACGTGCTGGACACGCTGGGGTACGACATCGGCCGCCCCTGGCGCGAGCTGGATGCGAAGGACCGGGACTGGATCCTCTTCACCGACGAGCAGCCGGTGGTGACGGTCCATCCGGTGCGTGAAGCGGGCCGGATCCAGCGGCCCTACCAGGGCACGTACATGAGCGCGCGGCGGTATGTGATGCACACCTTCGCGGACTCCAAGAGCCGCACCCTGCGGGCCAGGGCCGAGCGCTTCCTGACCGGTGTTCCCTGCCCGGTCTGCGACGGCAGCCGGCTGCGTCCGGAGGCGATGGCCGTCACCTTCGCGGGCCGCACGATCGCCGAGCTGGCCGCACTTCCCCTCGCGGATCTCGCCGAGGTGCTGTCGGCCGCGGGCGGCGACGACACCGCGCGGGTGCTGACGGCGGATCTGCTGGCCCGGATCGAGACGGTGACCGAGCTGGGTCTCGGCTATCTCGGCCTCGACCGTACGGCTCCGACGCTGTCCTCCGGCGAACTGCAGCGGCTGCGGCTCGCCACCCAGTTGCGGTCGGGGCTGTTCGGGGTCGTCTATGTGCTGGACGAGCCGTCGGCCGGTCTGCACCCGGCGGACACCGCGTCGCTGCTCGCGGTCCTCCGGCGGCTGAAGGAGGCCGGGAACTCGGTCTTCGTCGTGGAGCACCAGATGGACGTGGTGCGGCAGGCGGACTGGCTGGTCGATGTGGGGCCGCTGGCCGGAGAGCACGGGGGCAGGGTGCTGCACAGCGGGCCCCCGGCCGGACTCGCGGACGTGGTGGAGTCGGCGACGCGACGGTTCCTGTTCGACGGGAGTCCGGTGCCGGTACGGGAGCCGCGTGCGCCCTCCGGGTGGCTGAGGCTGCTCGGTGTCGACCGGCACAATGTGCGTGGCGCCGACGCCGCGTTCCCGCTCGGGGTGTTCACGGCGGTCACCGGTGTCTCCGGCTCGGGCAAATCGACCCTGGTCGGCCAGGTGCTCGCCGGGGCCCTCGCCGACCGGCAGGCGGCCTCCACCACCGCCGATCTCCCCGCCGAGCGGCCCGTGCCGGGGTGCGCATCGGCGCAGGGGCTGGAGGCGGTGGACCGTCTCGTCCAGGTCGACCAGCGGCCGATCGGCCGTACCCCGCGCTCCAACCTGGCCACGTACACCGGGCTCTTCGATGTCGTACGGAAGCTGTTCACCGCGACCGACGTGGCGCGTGAGCGCGGCTACCGGGCGGGTCGTTTCTCGTTCAATGTGGCGGGCGGGCGGTGCGAGACCTGCCAGGGCGAGGGGTTCGTCTCCGTCGAACTGCTCTTCCTGCCGAGTACGTACGCGCCCTGCCCGGACTGTCACGGTGCGCGGTACAACCCACAGACGCTGGAGGTGACTCTGCGCGGGCTGAACATTGCGCAGGTGCTGGACCTGACGGTGGAGTCGGCGGCCGGCTTCTTCGCGGGGACGTCCGCCGCCGAGCGCAGTCTGCGCACGCTGCTCGATGTAGGGCTCGGCTATCTGCGCCTGGGGCAGCCGGCGACGGAGTTGTCCGGTGGTGAGGCACAGCGGATCAAGCTGGCCACCGAGCTGCAGCGCGCCCGCCGCGGCCACACCCTGTATCTGCTCGACGAGCCGACCACGGGTCTGCATCCGGCCGATGTCGAAGTGCTGATGCGGCAGTTGCAGGGGCTGGTCGACGGGGGCAGCACGGTGGTGGTCGTGGAACACGACATGGCGGTCGTCGCGGGCGCCGACTGGGTGATCGACCTCGGTCCGGGCGGCGGGGACCGGGGCGGCCGGATCGTCGCTGCGGGACCGCCGAGGGAGGTGGCGCGCGCGGCGGACAGCCGGACGGCGCCGTACCTGTCGGCGGCGCTACGACTGCACTGACTCCTTGCCGTCTCCGAACTCCCGTGTCTCCACGGGGCACGGTCAGTCCTCCCGGGGCACTTCCCGGTCCCGGGGGCCGAGGGCTCCCGGGACCGGGAACAACGGAGACGCTCTAGCGGTGGACCTTGCGGGTCGCCCGCAGCCACTCCTTGTTCATGGCCGAGATCGACGGCAGCGGGATGCCCTTCGGGCAGGCCGTGGCGCACTCCCCGGTGAGCGTGCAGCCGCCGAACCCCTCGCTGTCCATCTGGTCCACCATGTCGAGCACCCGGGTCTCACGCTCGGGGGCACCCTGTGGCAGGACGTTGAGGTGGTTGATCTTCGCCGAGGTGAAGAGCATCGCCGAGCCGTTGGGGCAGGCCGCTACGCAGGCGCCGCAGCCGATGCACTCGGCGTGCTCGAACGCGAAGTCGGCATCGGGCTTGGGCACGGGGGTGGCGTGGGCGTCGGGTGCCGTGCCGGTCGGGGCGGAGATGTAGCCGCCCGCCTGGATGATCCGGTCGAAGGCCGAGCGGTCCACGACCAGGTCCTTGACGACCGGGAAGGCCGAGGCACGCCACGGTTCGATGTCGATCGTGTCGCCGTCCCGGAAGGACCGCATGTGGAGTTGGCAGGTGGTGGTGCGTTCCGGACCGTGGGCGTCGCCGTTGATGACAAGGCTGCACGCACCGCAGATGCCTTCGCGGCAGTCGTGATCGAAGGCGACGGGGTCGTCCCCGGCGAGGATGAGCTCCTCGTTGAGGGTGTCGAGCATTTCCAGGAACGACATGTCCTGCGAGATGCCGTCCACCTGGTAGGTGGACATGGCGCCGGGGGCGTCGGCGTTCTTCTGGCGCCAGACGCGCAGGGTGAGCTTCATGCGTAGCTCCGCTGAGTGGGGTGGACGTACTCGAAGACGAGGTCTTCCTTGTGCAGGACGGGGGCTTCGCCGGTGGCGCTGAACTCCCACGCGGCGGCGTACGAGAACTCCTCGTCCCGGCGGGCGGCTTCACCGTCCGGGGTCTGCGACTCCTCGCGGAAGTGGCCTCCGCAGGACTCTGCGCGGTGCAGGGCGTCGAGGCACATGAGCTCCGCGAGCTCCAGGTAGTCGACGATGCGGTTGGCCTTCTCCAGCGACTGGTTGAACTCTTCGCCGGTCCCGGGGACCTTGATGCGGCGCCAGAACTCCTCGCGGATCTGCGGGATCCGGTCGAGTGCCTTGCGCAGCCCCGCCTCGGTGCGGGCCATACCGCAGTACTCCCACATGAGTTCGCCGATCTCCCGGTGGAAGGAGTCGGGAGTGCGGTCGCCGTCGACGGCGAGCAGCAGGTTCAACCGGTCCTCGGTCTCCGCGACGGCCTCTTTCACGGCCGGGTGCGAGGCGTCGACCTCGTCGTGGTGCGGGTTGCGGGCCAGGTAGTCGTTGATGGTCGACGGCAGGACGAAGTAGCCGTCGGCGAGCCCCTGCATCAGCGCCGAGGCACCGAGCCGGTTGGCCCCGTGGTCGGAGAAGTTGGCCTCGCCGATCGCGAACAGGCCGGGGATCGTGGTCTGGAGGTCGTAGTCGACCCAGAGTCCACCCATCGTGTAGTGCACGGCGGGATAGATCCGCATCGGGGTCTCGTACGGATTCTCCGCGGTGATCTGCGCGTACATGTCGAAGAGGTTGCCGTACTTCTCCTCCACCTTGGCCTTGCCCATCCGCTGGATGGCCTCGGCGAAGTCGAGATAGACGCCCTGTCCGCCAGGGCCGACACCGCGCCCCTCGTCGCAGACGTTCTTCGCTGCGCGCGAGGCGATGTCACGCGGTACGAGGTTGCCGAAGGCCGGGTAGATGCGCTCCAGGTAGTAGTCGCGCTCGTCCTCGGGGATCTCGTTGGCCGGCCGGTTGTCGCCCTTGGCCTTCGGGACCCAGATCCGGCCGTCGTTGCGCAGCGACTCGCTCATCAGCGTCAGCTTGGACTGGTGGTCGCCGGTGCGCGGAATGCAGGTGGGGTGGATCTGGGTGAAGCACGGGTTGGCGAAGTACGCGCCGCGCCGGTGGGCACGCCAGATGGCGGTGGCGTTGGAGTTCATGGCGTTCGTCGACAGGTAGAAGACGTTGCCGTAGCCGCCGCTGGCCAGCACGACCGCGTCGGCGAAATACGTGTCGATCTTCCCGGTGACCAGGTCACGGGCGACGATGCCGCGGGCCTTGCCGTCGACGATGATCAGGTCGAGCATCTCGGTCCGTGCGTGCAGCTCGACGTTGCCCGCGGCGATCTGCCGGGACAGCGCCTGGTAGGCACCGAGGAGGAGCTGCTGCCCGGTCTGGCCGCGGGCGTAGAACGTGCGGGAGACCTGGACGCCGCCGAAGGAGCGGTTGTCGAGAAGACCGCCGTACTCGCGGGCGAAGGGAACGCCCTGCGCGACGCACTGGTCGATGATCTCGACGGAGATCTGGGCCAGCCGGTGGACGTTGGACTCGCGGGCGCGGAAGTCGCCGCCCTTGACCGTGTCGTAGAAGAGCCGGTGGATCGAGTCGCCGTCGTTGCGGTAGTTCTTCGCGGCGTTGATGCCGCCCTGGGCGGCTACCGAGTGGGCGCGGCGGGGCGAGTCCTGGAAGCAGAACTGGACGACGTGGTAACCCTGTTCGGCCAGCGTCGCGCCTGCCGAGCCGCCGGCCAGGCCGGTGCCGACGACGATGACGGTGTGCTTGCGCCGGTTGGCCGGGTTGACGAGCTTGGCCTCGAAGCGGCGGGTGTCCCAGCGTTCGTCGACGGGGCCCTCGGGGGCCTTGGTGTCGACGAGGGGTGCGCCGGTCTCGTAGTGCGAGTAGTCGGTCATGTCAGCTCACGACTCCGGTCATGACGGCGACGGGTACGGAGATGAAGCCCACCGTCAGCACCAGTGCGAGGGCGTTGGCGGTGGTCTTGAGAACACGGTCGCGGGTTGCCCCGCCCGCGCCGAGGGTCTGCGCGGCGCTCCAGAAGCCGTGCTGGACATGGAGTCCGAGGGCGAGCATGGCGACGATGTAGATGACGTTGCCGTACCAGGTGGAGAAGGTGTCGATGACGTTCTGGTACGGGTGGCCGGACTGGAAGCCTCCGGAGTGCACGGTGCCCGTGGTCAGGTCGAGGATGTGCCAGACGATGAACAGGGCGAGGATGATCCCGCCCCAGCGCATGGTGCGGGTGGCATAGCTCGCGCGGGGCCGCTTGTGGACGTACTTGCTGGGGCGCGCCCTGATGTCGCGGCGGCTCAGCTGGTACGCGGAGGTGGCATGCAGCACGACGGCCGCGACGAGCACCACCCGGACGAGCCACAGGGCCCACTCGTAGTGCAGGAAGGGCTCGCCCATGGTTCGCAGCCAGTGGGCGTAGTGGTTGAACTCGCCGGACCCGAAGAAGATCTTCAGGTTGCCCACCATGTGAACGACCAAGTAGAGGACCATGATCAGGCCGCTCACAGCCATGATCGTCTTCTTGCCGACGGACGAGTCCCAGAGCGTACGCGTCATGGACGGCCGTCGGTCCGTCCGGGTTGCCAATGCCATGGACACGACGCTAGGGCGGAAGAGTCCCATCAGTCCAAGACATGGTCCGGCTCATATCCATAGGCCTGGACTATCGATGGGTCTATGCTGCGTGTATGCAATTCCAGCAGCTCACGTATTTCGTGGCCGTCGCCGAGGCGCGGCACTTCACTCGCGCAGCGGAGGAGGTGCATGTCTCCCAGCCGTCGCTCTCCCAGCAGATCAGGGCACTGGAGAACGAGCTGGGGGCGGAGCTGTTCAGCCGGGCCCGCGGCAACATCACCCTCACCGACGCGGGTGAGGCGCTGCTGCCGCTCGCCCGCCGGATCCTCGCGGACGCCGACACCGCCCGCCACGAGGTCCAGGAGCTGGCCCAGCTGCGCCGGGGCCGGGTCAGGCTCGGCGCGACGCCGAGCCTCTGCACGGGGCTGCTCCCCGATGTCCTGCGCGCCTTCCACGACCGGCATCCGGGGATCCAGCTGCTGCTGGAGGAGGGCGGCTCGCACGACCTGGTACGGGAACTGGCACGCGGCGCGCTCGATCTCGCGCTGGTGGGGCTGCCGCTGCCTGCCGCGTCTCCGGCGCTGACGACGGTGGAGCTGCTCCAGGAGGACCTGGTGGTGGTGTCGGCGGCGGAGGCTCCGCGGCCCGGGAGGGGCGGGAGCGTACGGATCGCGCATCTGCAGGGCGAGCCGCTGGTGATGTTCCGGCACGGCTACGACCTGCGGGAACTGACGGTGGCCGCCTGCCGTGCGGAGGGCTTCGAGCCGTCGTTCACGGTGGAGGGCGGCGAGATGGACGCGGTACTCGGATTCGTACGGGCCGGGCTCGGGGTGGCAGTGGTGCCGAGCATGGTGGCTACGCGGGCGGGGAGCGATCTGCGGACGACACCGTTGGCCCCGCCCGGGTTGCGGCGCACCATCGCGCTCGCGCACCGCAGTGACGTGGCGCCGCCACGGGCGGCGCGGGAGCTGCAGAAGGTGCTGCTGGCGAGCCGGCCGGAGCAGGGTTAGCCCGGGCAGCAGGATTATGCGACCTGCGGCCGCGCTTCGTCCTCCATCGCCGGACGGGCTTGATTTTCCCCCGGAGCGCGTGTGTCTGCGGGCGCCCGACGGGCTTGGATTCGGCCGTTGCCCGCGAGTGCCGGACGGGCTGATCAAGCCCGTCCGGCGATCGAGAACGGAACCGGTGCCCGGTCTCCCCGTTCAGACCGCGTCCGCCAGCAGCAGCGAGTGAATCCTGTCCGGCGCACCGGGCCGCGCGTAGTACCACCCCTGTGCCGTGTCGCAGCCGAGCTTCCGCAGCTGCTCCGCCTGGGCGCCCGTCTCCACGCCCTCCACCGTGACCGCCAGGTCCAGGCTGTGCGCCAGCGACACGATCCCCTCGACGATCTTCAGGTCGACCGGGTCCGCCGGATGCTGCTGCATGCCCTGGGTGAAGGAACGATCCAGCTTGAGCACGCTCACCGGCAGCCGGCGCAGATTCGCCAGGTTCGAGTACCCCGTACCGAAGTCGTCGAGCGCTATGTCGACGCCCATTTCGGCCAGTTGACGCAGCGGCTTCAGCAGATCGTCGTCCGCACCGATGAGCGCGGACTCGGTGACCTCCAGGCAGAGCGCCCTCGGCTCCAGCCCCGACCGCTCGAGGACATCGACCGTCTCGGCAACCAGCCGCGGGTGATGCAGCTGGGTCGGCGACAGGTTGACGTTGATCCGCAGCGGGCCGCCGTCGCTGTGCCGCTCCTGCCAGAAGTTGGCCTGCCGTACGGACTCCTCCAGCACCCAGCGACCGAGCGGCACGATCAGCCCGGTGTGCTCGGCGAGCGGGATGAACCGGTCCGGGCCGAGCACCCCGTGCTGCGGGTGGCACCAGCGCACGAGGGCCTCCGCGCCGTGCACCGTACCGTCGCCGAGATGCACGAGCGGCTGGTACTCGATGAAGAACTCGCCGCGGTCCAGGGCGGCGGGCAGTGCGGTGGTCAGCCCGTGCCGGGTGATGGCGCGGGCGTCCGCCTCGGCGTCGGCGAGTTCGAAGCGGTTGCCGCCCGCCGACTTGGCCCGGTACATCGTGATGTCGGCGCTGCGCAGCACTTCGGCGGCGGTGCGTTCGCCCGCCGGTCCCTCGACGACGCCGATGGAGCCGCGCACCGTCAGTTCGCGGCCGTCGAGCCGGATCGGGGTGGCGAGTACGCCGAGGATCCGGCCGGCCAGTTCGTCGACCTCCTTCTCGGTGCTGGGCCCGGTGGTCAGTGCCACGAACTCGTCGCCGCCGAGCCGCGCCACCATCTCGCCGGGCGCGGGCGCACAGCTCTGCAGCCGGTCGGCGACCTCGACGAGCAGCCGGTCCCCCGCCGCGTGGCCCAGGCTGTCGTTGATCGCCTTGAATCCGTCGAGGTCGAGGTAGCAGAGCCCGAAGCGGCTGCCGTCGTCGGCGGACAGCGCCTTCTCCAGCCGCTCGAAGAACAGCGTCCGGTTGGGCAGGCCGGTGAGCGCGTCGTGCGTGGCCTCGTACCGCAGCCTCAGATTGAGCAGCCGGCGCTCCGTGGTGTCCTCCATCAGCGCCAGCTGGTACTCCGGCCGGCCCTCGGAGTCGCGGAGCAGCGACACCGTGAGGTTGGTCCACAGCACGGTGCCGTCGTTGCGGTAGAACGGCTTCTCGACCCGGTAGTGCTCGCGTTCGCCGCGTACCAGCTCCTCGTAGTACTTCCACACGTACGGCGAGTCCTCGGGGTGGACCCACTCGTTGACCTTGTGACTGCGCACATGGTGGTCCAGCCCGCCGAACATTCGGGTCAGCGTGTCGTTGACCTCCAGCACGTTGCCTTCCAGGTCGGCGATTCCGATGCCGATGGCGGCGTCCTTGAAGACGGCGCGGAAGCGCGCTTCCGTGGCGTGCAGGGCCTGCTCCGCATTGCAGCGGGCGGTCAGCGCCGAGCGGGCGATGGCCTCCTGCTCGGCGAGGGTCCGTTCGCGCAGCGCCTGGGTGAAGCCGCCCGCAAGGGCATGCTGCATCCGGGCGCAGCGGGCCCGGCTGTCCTCGGTCGACAGCGTCACCGGGCCGTTGCCGCCGCAGTAGAGCACCAGGTACGAGTCGACGACGCCGAGCGTGGAGCTGAGCGCCTCCGGGTCCGTGCAGTGCGCGTCGACAAGCGCGGCCCCCACCTTGTTCGCGGGCGCCGCGTCGAAGGGCCAGGCATGCAGGATGTCACTCAGTCTGCGGGCCAGCGGCAGCAGGTGCTGCTCGAACTCCGGACGGGTCATGGAGGTGGCCGTCGACGGAAAGATGGCCCGGCTCCAGATCGTCGCGAATCTTCGGAGCCGGTCCTCGGGACCGTCGGGCTCCGCGTCCGGTGCGTCGGACGCTTGGGCGGGAATGCTCACGCCTTGCGTCCCACTCCGGCGAAGCCCGAGAAGGCATAGGGGTCTTCCTGTTCCTGCGCCACGGAGATGCCGGGACGCCACTCAGGCATCGCCACGAGACCGGGCTCGATCATCTCGTAACCCTCGAAGAACCGGGCGACCTCGTCCCGCGACCGCATGATCAGCGGGTTGCGGATGTTCCGGTAGACGCCGACCGCACCGCCCGCCTCCTCCTGGGTGAGCGGAATTCCCTCGTACGACGCGTGGGTGATGACGATGAGGCTGCCGGGAGCGAGTGCCTCGCGCAGTTCGGCGACGGCCGTCTGCGGGTCGTCGGAGTCCTCGATGAAGTGGAGGACGGCGACGAGCAGCAGCGCCACCGGACGGTCCAGGTCGAGGAGTCCGGTGATCTCGCGGCTCTTCAGGATCTCCTGCGGGCGCCGCAGATCCGCGGTGGCTATCACCGCCCGGTCGTTGCCCTCGAGTACGGCCTGGCTGTGCGCGACCGCAACGGAGTCGTGGTCGACGTATGCCACGCGCGCCCCGGGGTCGGCCGCCTGAGCGATTTCGTGGACATTGCCGAAGGTCGGTATGCCGGAACCGATGTCCAGGAACTGAGTGATGCCCTCACTCACCGCATGACGCACGGCCCTGCGCATAAAGGCGCGATTGGCCTGCATGATCTTGGGAAGTCCCGGCATGAACTCCATGGCCTTGCGGGCCGCTTCCCGGTCCACCTCGAAATTGTGCGATCCGCCCAGATAGAAGTCATACATGCGTGACACGCTCGGCACCGAAATGTCAATGCCTTGCGGTGCCCAGGCGGGACGCTCCATCGATGTCTCCAACAAGTCGCCACGGTGATCCGGCCATGTTCATGGTCAGTGTGGACCAGAGGCTACTGATCGACCGCCAGGAGAGCGAGTGGAAACGGAAATTAGCGGTCCGTTATTGGTCACACACCAGTGGCATGTGCGACCGGCCCGTCGCTAAGTGTGACATTCAGCGACGGGCCGGTCCGGGACGGCAGTTGTGGGGTTACTTGGGGGCGCCCACGAGCTTTGCCTCGGGCGACACCGCGTACCATGTGCCCCCGACGCCTTGGCCGTTGGTGTCACCGGGCTTCGCGTCACCGGAGAACGTATAGATGGGCCAGCAGTCGATGGACTGCTGCTTGAGCCCGTCCGGCCGATTGAAGGTGACAAATCCCTTGGTGGTGACGCCTTCGACATCATTCTTGGCCAGTGGAGCGACAACCGGCCACTTCGAGAGACAGGCCCCGGTGCAGGCCGACTTCATCGGCCAGGCGGAGTCCTTCTTGAACCGGTAGACCGTCATGCCGCGCTTGTCGACGACGATGTCCCCGAGTTTCGGGTCCTTGCGCACCGAAAGTCCCGCAAGATCGGCCTGCTCGCCACCGGCGGGACCGTCGGCGTTCACCGCAGCCTTCTTGCCGTCGGGCGCGGAGGCGAACCAGGTGCCTCCCACACCCTGCCCATTGGCGTCGCCGGGCTTGGCGTCCTTGGCGTACCGGTACATCGGCCATCCCGCAATGGTGAGTTGCTGCGTGCCGTCCGCGCGGGTGACCTTGCCGATCAGTGCGTCATCGGTACCGGCGGCAGCCGTGACATTGCCCGCAGGAACGACCGGCCAGGTCTTCGCGCAGTCACCTTCGCAATTCGACTTCGGTGGACTCGCGGTGTCCTTGTCGAAGCGGTAGAGCGTGAATCCCTCGCTGTCCGTCACCACCTTGCCGAGCTTCTTGCTGTCCCACACCGCGAGCTGCCCGGGCTGCTTCGACTTGGCGGACTGCGCCTCGGAATCGGAGCCGTAGCCGGTGTCGGAGCCGTACCCGCTGTCCGCGTCGTAGCCGCTGCCCGCCTGCCCGGCCGGGCTCGCATTGCCCACGTTCTGCCCGTTGGGGGACTCGGTGCCCTTGTCCTGACCGCACGCCGTCGTCAGCGCCAACAGGGCCGCCGCGGTCACCGCGAGCGAGGCGTTCCGCCAGGTGTTCATGTCAACTCCCGTAATTCTTCCGTCAGTTGCGACGCGAGTCCGCGCCTCTCATGGTCCTAGGTACGAGCGGCGGGTGCTTCTTTGTTCAACGCGTCCGAAGAATTTTCCCGAGCCGCAAACGCCCAGCACCCCAGTTCCCCTCCATCAGGGGAATCCGGGCCGCGGTCCGCGTGTGGTCCGACCAGCCGGAACATGCTCCCCGTCGTGTACGGATCACTCATAGGGCGGCTCGCCGCAGCCCTCGCACTCATCTGGCTCCTGACCGCCCCGGTGTCCGCGGCGGCCGACAACTGTTCGTACGCCTCGATCGGGGACGGCGGCGGGAACACGGCGGTCGCCACGACGGGCGACGGACACTGCCAGGCGGGCCCCGCACCCAAGCCGACTCCCCCACCGCCACCGCCACCGCCACCCCCTCCTCCGCCACCCCCACCTCCACCCCCGCCTCCGCCTCCACCACCGCCACCGCCACCGCCCGCACCGGAACCGGAGCCCGCGTCGCCACCTCCGCCGCCCTCGCCCTCCGCACGCCCCACGCCGCCCCTGCCCACGCCGGTGGCGCTCCCCTCCTACCGCAAGCCGCCGCGCAAGGTCCCGCAGCGCGGCCCCTCCCTGGTCACCCTCACCCTGCTGATCACCGCCCCCGCGGTGTTCGCCGTCGCCGTGCTACGTCCCCGCTCCCGATGACCTACGGAGAAGTCCATGTCGGAATGGCTTGTTCTCACCCTCGCCATGGCCGCGGCCTGCGCCGTCGTGCTCACCATCGCCGTCCTCAACAACCGCCGGGTCGGGGAGGACGACGACCCGTCCGAGACCCCTGACGTCATCGAGTACATGACGATGATGATCGGCGTGGTGTACGCGATCGTGCTCGGCCTCGCCATCGCGGGCGTCTGGGAGGGCCGCAGCGCCGCCCAGGAGTACGTACGCCAGGAGGCCCAGGCCCTGCACGAGGTGAACGTCCGCTCATCGGTCTACCCGGCCGAGGTGCGTGCCCGGATCCGCACCGATGTCGACGCGTACGTCAGCTATGTCGTCCACGACGAGTGGCAGGCGATGAGCGACCACGGCGACCTCACCGACCGGGGCGCGGAACTCCTCGGCCGGGTACGTGCCGATGTCACCGACTACCGGCCGAGGACCGACCACGAGGGGCAGGTCTATCAGCCACTGGTCGACCAGGTCGCCGCAGCCGACGACGCACGCAGCGCCCGCGGGCAGAGCGCCGGCGCCACCATGCCGGGCGTCGTCTGGTTCGGTCTGATCACCGGGGCGCTGGTGACCGTCGGACTGATCTTCACCCTGCAGATCCGCAGAACCTTCCGGGAACTGCTGCTGGCCGGGCTGTTCAGCGTGCTCATCGCCTTCCTGCTCTTCCTGATCTGGGACTTCGACTCCCCCTTCGGCCGCGGCATTTCGGCCACCGCGGCGCCGTTCCTCGATCTGTTCCCCAACGCGACAGGCGGGCCGTCGTCCTGACGACGTGGCGGTGCGCCGCCCGAGGGACATCCGTGCCCCATTCGCCGGACCCCGATCGCGCATGATATGCGGTACTTCTAGCGTTTCTCCCATCGAGGTGCATATCTGACGCTTTGTGGGAAACCGTTCCGCAGCTGCTCCTCGGGGACTCGGAGGAATCACCATGCGCCCCATACATGTCGCACCCGTCGCCCTGCTGGGCGCAGCCGCTCTCACTCTGACCGCTCCGGCCGCGACCGTGCATGCCGCGATGTCGGAGGATGCGCCCAGCGCGACCGGACCCATCGTCGCTCCGTCGGTGGTCGCGCCGGGCGGCCAGGTCACCCTGGCCGCCCGGGGGTGCTCAAAAGCAGCGACGGTCAGTTCGGGCGTCTTCGACAGCGTCACCCTTCCCAGCGGAGGCACCGCCGCGACCACGGTCGACTGGGACGCCAAACCTGGCGCTGCCTATGAAGTGACGTTCATCTGCAATACGTCGCCGACCTCCACGGCGAAAGTCAGTCTCAGGATCTCGGCCGCCACCCCCACACCCACCAGCTCCACAGCGATCGCCCCGCACAGCGTGCAGGGTGGCCTCGGCGGCATCAACCGGATGAGTTCCGCTGAGGTGGTCGGCGCCACCGCACTGGCAGTGGTCGCAGCCACCGGCGCCGTCTTCGTGGTGCGCCGTCGGAAGGAGAGCCGTCACCACTGAACGCCAAAATGGCTGGCAGCGGTAACGCGCTGCGGGAAACGTTCATCGTCATAGCGCAGGGTGACGTCTATCGCCCGCGGCTCGTCGTGAAGGCCGACCAGCCTGCCGTGCTCGTCCCACTCCGTCAGCAGCGCGT
>NZ_JBEXID010000044.1:0-56879 GCF_040608395.1 Streptomyces sp. NPDC005181 | reverse complement strand
TTTCCCTTCGGTCTTGCGTTTCCGACTCTATCAGACTCTTTCGTGTCCGATTCCCGGTCGAAGCGGCCCCCCGCAGAGCAGGAGAATTTTTACTGCGCTTTCCAGTTCTTCGCTTTCGCGTTTCCCTTTCCGGCGGTTCCAACCTTACCAGACTCTTTTTCGTGCCGTTTCCGGTCCGAATTTGATTCCGGCGGCCGCTGGAGTGGCCTTTGCCTTTCGGCGCATCCGACTTTATCAGAAGTTCTGAGCCAGAATTCGCGCCTTGTTCGGGGTGACTTCTGCACACGAGCGCGCAGGCTGCTTCCCGGTCAGGCGGAGCCGTAAACGTACTGGAGCGGGGCGCCCCGACGCAAATCGGGGGCCCCGCTCCGGAGTTCGCACCTGTCGGGGGGTCAGACCTCGACGACGACGGGAAGGATCATCGGGCGCCGACGGTAGGTGTCGGAGACCCACTTGCCCATCGAGCGGCGGACGAGCTGCTGGAGCTGGTGCGGCTCCACCACACCGTCCTGGGCGGACTTATTGAGCGCCTCCTCGATCTTCGGTACGACGGCAGTGAATGCCGCGTCGTCGATACCGGAGCCCCGGGCCTGGATGTAAGGACCGCCCGTGATCTTGCCGGAGGAACTGTCGACCACGATGAAGACCGAGATGATGCCCTCGTCCCCGAGGATGCGACGGTCCTTGAGGGAGGTCTCGGTGACGTCTCCGACCGAGAGGCCGTCGACGTACACATAACCGGCCTGGACCTTGCCGACGATCTTGGCCTTGCCGTCGACGAGGTCGACGACGACGCCGTCCTCGGCGATGACGATGTGGTCCTTGGGTACGCCGGTGAGGGCACCCAGTTCGGCGTTGGCCCGGAGGTGGCGCCATTCGCCATGGACTGGCATCAGGTTCTTCGGCTTGCAGATGTTGTAGAAGTACAGCAGCTCGCCGGCCGAGGCGTGGCCCGAGACGTGGACCTTGGCGTTGCCCTTGTGGACGACGTTGGCACCCCAGCGGGTCAGGCCGTTGATCACGCGGTAGACCGCGTTCTCGTTGCCCGGGATCAGGGACGACGCGAGGATCACCGTGTCGCCCTGGACGATCCGGATCTGGTGGTCGCGGTTGGCCATGCGGGACAGTGCGGCCATCGGCTCGCCCTGGGAACCCGTGCAGACCAGCACGACCTCGTCGTCCGGCAGGTCGTCGAGCGTCTTGACGTCGACGACCAGGCCTGCGGGGACCTTCAGATAGCCGAGGTCACGCGCAATGCCCATGTTGCGGACCATCGAGCGGCCGACGAAGGCGACCCGGCGGCCGTACTCGTGTGCCGCGTCGAGGATCTGCTGAATACGGTGCACGTGGCTGGCGAAGCTCGCCACGATAATGCGCTTCGGGGCGTTCGCGAAGACCGTGCGCAGGACATTGGAGATGTCCCGCTCGGGCGGTACGAAGCCGGGAACCTCTGCGTTCGTCGAGTCGGAGAGGAGAAGGTCGATGCCTTCTTCGCTCAGCCGCGCGAAGGCGTGCAGGTCGGTGAGACGGCCGTCCAGCGGGAGCTGGTCCATCTTGAAGTCACCGGTAGCGACTGCCATGCCCGCGGGCGTGCGGATGGCGACCGCAAGAGCATCCGGGATGGAGTGGTTGACCGCGATGAACTCGCAGTCGAAGACTCCGATGCGCTCGCGCTGGCCCTCTGTGACTTCGAGGGTGTACGGACGGATGCGGTGCTCCTGGAGCTTCGCCTCGATCAGGGCGAGGGTCAGCTTGGAGCCGATGAGCGGGATGTCCGGCTTCAGCCGCAGCAGATACGGGACACCACCGATGTGGTCCTCGTGTCCGTGCGTGAGGACGATGCCCTCGACGTCGTCGAGGCGGTCCCGGATCGTGGTGAAGTCCGGCAGGATCAGGTCGATTCCGGGCTGCTCCTCCTCAGGGAAGAGCACTCCGCAGTCGACGATGAGCAGGCGGCCGCCGTACTCAAAAACCGTCATGTTGCGGCCGATTTCGCCGAGGCCGCCCAGTGGGGTGACGCGGAGGCCACCCTTTGGGAGCTTCGGCGGGGTGCCGAGTTCGGGGTGCGGATGACTCAAAAGACTCTCCTTACCACGCACGCCACGTACCGCTGAGGCACGTGGCGCGCATGTCATTCGTGCACTTGCTGTTGTCTGTGTTGTCGCTCTTGCGAGTGTTCCTCGCGTATTCAGTTGTGAAGTCTGTGGTTACAGCTGTACCCCACCGGCGGCGAGATCGATCTTGAGCTGCGCCGTTTCCTGTGCGGTGAGTTCCACCAGGGGGAGGCGCAGCGGACCGGCGGGCAGGCCCTGGAGAGCGAGCGCGGCCTTGGTGGTGATCACACCCTGGGTGCGGAACATGCCGGTGAAGACCGGCAGGAGCTTCTGGTGGATCTCCGTGGCCTTCTGGACGTCGCCGCCGAGGTACGCCTCGATGAGGGCACGCAGGTCGGGGGTGACGACGTGGCCGACGACGGAGACGAAGCCGATGGCGCCGACCGAGAGCAGCGGCAGGTTCAGCATGTCGTCGCCGGAGTACCAGGCGAGGCCGGACCGGGCGATGGCCCAGCTGGCACGGCCCAGGTCGCCCTTGGCGTCCTTGTTGGCGACGATGCGCGGGTGCTCGGCGAGGCGGACCAGCGTCTCTGTGTCGATCGGCACACCGCTGCGCCCGGGAATGTCGTAGAGCATCACCGGCAGACCGGTGGCGTCCGCGACGGCCGTGAAGTGGCGGCAGAGGCCTTCCTGCGGCGGCTTGTTGTAGTACGGCGTCACCGCGAGGAGGCCATGGGCGCCGGCGCGCTCGGCCGTGCGGGCCAGCTCGATGCTGTGACGGGTGTCGTTGGTGCCGATGCCCGCAATGACATGGGCCCGGTCCCCCACGGCTTCCAGGACAGCCCGTACGAGCTGGTCTTTCTCCGCGTCGCTGGTGGTCGGCGACTCGCCGGTGGTGCCATTGATGATCAGGCCGTCGTTGCCTGCGTCCACCAGATGGGAGGCGAGCCGCTGGGCGCCGTCGAGGTCGAGTCCGCCGTCCGCCGTGAAGGGCGTGACCATAGCGGTGAGGACCCGCCCGAAGGGGGTCTGCGGAGTGGAGATCGGAGCCATGGGTAACACGCTACTCGTTGCTCAGCGCGCGGTGTCCCCTTGGGGGGACAAGGGATAGGAGCCCGGCACTGCCTGCTCGGGGGTTCAAGCAGTGCCGGGTCCGTTTGATCAGCCTAGATGAACTTCACGAAACGCCGCAATACGGACACCGCCTACGGAGCTACGCGTCCATTCTTGTTGAAGGCTGCATGGGTGAGCGGCATGAGCTGTGCCCAGTGCTCCTCCATCTGTTCGCCGACCATTTCGATCTCCCGCTGCGGGTAGGACGGCACCTTCGCCAGCTCGTGCTGGGTGCGCAGGCCGAGGAAGTGCATCAGCGAGCGGGCATTGCACGTGGCGTACATCGACGAGAACAGCCCCACCGGAAGCACGGCGCGGGCGACCTCGCGGGCGACTCCGGCGGCGAGCATCTCCTGGTACGCCTCGTACGCCTGGCGGTACGAGTCCTCCATCACACGGCCCGTGAGCTCCTGCTGGGCCGCGGTGCCCTCGACGAACTCGTACTTGCCGGGGCGGCCCTCCTGGACGAGCTTGCGGGCCTCACCAGGCACGTAGAAAACCGGCTCCAGCTCCCTGTACCGGCCCGATTCCTCGTTGTACGACCAGCCGACCCGGTGACGCATGAACTCGCGGAACACAAAGATCGGGGCGCTGATGAAGAACGTCATCGAGTTGTGCTCGAACGGGGATCCGTGGCGGTCACGCATCAGGAAGTTGATGAGCCCCTTCGAACGCTCCGGGTCCTTGCTGACCTCCTCCAGGGACTGCTCTCCGGCCGTGGAGACACGGGCGGCGAACAGGACGTCGGAGTCGGCTGCGGAGTGCTTCACCAGCTCGACGGTGACATCGCTGCGGAAGCTGGGCTTTGCGGGCTCGGGGGTCTCGGTCACCGGCAGGGGTCCTTCCAATTGCGTCGCTCGGGCGGCGCCCACTCTACGGGCCGCTACTGACAACGAGGCGCGGAAGGCCCATCCGGGGATTTCTTCGGCCAATTCGGTGATTCGGGGCACCTAACGAGCCCACAGTGCGTCTGACTCAATAGCAGCACCCGTAACACAGATCAAGGAGACTTTCCTCATGTTCCGCCGGCGTGAAGCCGTTCCGTTCGCCTTCGTGGCCGAGGCCGACCGATTCCGCAGTAACGTCGCCCCGCCGCCGCGGGAACGCGCCACTGTCGCCCAGCTGGCGGCCCGTTCCCTCGTGGTGCTGACAGTGATCGCCGGCCTTGCCGGATCATTGATCCTCGGCCTTCCCGCTCTTGCCCCGGCCGAAGCTCCTTCGCACACTCAGCAGACCGAGGCCTCCCACGGCCACTGACTCGTACGGGGCCCCTGGGGTGGTAGGGGCAGTGGCGTGGTCGATAGCCTCACCGGGCACAGCAATCGAGCGTGCTTGTGAGTGAGGATCAGTCGTGCCCCTGCCCTTTCTGACGGCCGACCGCGCGTTTGACGCGAGCGTTGAGGACATCGCGCTGCCGTTCGACGACCACGACAGCTGGCGGCGCCCCTACCGCCCCGGGCCGTGGCGGGTCGCAGCGGCGGCCACCCTGTTGTTGCTCGCCTCGTACGTGCTGATCGCAGGCATGATCATCGCGTTCGCCGGGGCGCTGTCCGGGGCCACCGCATGTCTCGGGCTCGCCCTTGTGATGATCCTCTGCGCCCTGCGGATGCTGCGGGTCGGCGCCTGGGTGAGCCGGCGCGGGGTGCGGCGGGTGGGGTTCCTGGTCACGACGACCGTTCCGTGGAACCGGGTCACCGCCATCCGTACGGTGCAGCAGCCAGTGAAGTGGCTCGGTTTCCCGCGCGCGGTGCAGGGGCAGGCCCTGATCGTCGTACGTCAGGCTGGCGATGCCGTTCCGCCGCTGCTCACCGACAGCAACGCGGACTTCCTGGGGCGCGGCGAGGCGTTCGACCGGGCCGCGGACACGATTGAGGCCTGGGGGGACGAGTACCGGCGCAGCTAGCCGGACACCCCCTGGGGCCTCGAGCTCGTCCGGCCACCGGTTCTGTCCTCGGTGGCCGGACGAGCTCGAAGGATGCCCTCAGTCGCCGGACGGGCTCGATGTGGCGGACGAGCTCGATGCGACCGACGGGCTTGATCCTGTCGTGTGGAGGGCGATGGCGCGCTGCATGGCCTTGCGGGCGCGCGGGGTGTCCCGGGCGTCCTGGTAGGCGACGGCGAGCCGGAACCAGCAGCGCCAGTCGTCCGGGGAGTCCTCGGTCTCCTCGCGGCGCCGTTCGAAGACGGCGTCGGCGGAGTCGCGGTCGATACGGCCGGCCGGGGTACGGACCAACTCGTCGACGGGCAGGCCGCCCTCGGCGTCCAGCTCCGTGGCGAGGGCGTTGGCCCTGCGGACGAACTGGGTGTTCTTCCAGAGGAACCAGATGCCGATCACCGGCAGGATCAGCACCGCGACCCCGAAGGTGACCGTGAGCAGCGTGCCGTGCTTGATGAGCAGCAGGCCACGGCTGCCGACCAGGCCGAAGTAGAAGACCAGGACGGCAGCGGTGACAAGGTAAGTGATCTTTGCGCGCATGGCGGTGGGCTCAGTCAGTTCAGGTCGAGGAAGTGTTCCAGGCCGAAGGTGAGGCCCGGAGTGGTCACCACACGGCGTGTGCCCAGCAGGATGCCCGGCATGAAGCTGCTGTGGTGCAGGGAGTCGTGGCGAATGGTGAGGGTCTCACCCTCACCGCCCAGCAGTACTTCCTGGTGGGCGAGGAGGCCACGGAGCCTGATCGCGTGGACCGGGACCCCGTCGACGTTCGCGCCGCGCGCACCGTCGAGCGCCGTGGCCGTGGCGTCGGGCTGCGGGGCGCAGCCCGCCTTCTTCCGGGCTTCGGCGATGAGCTGGGCGGTACGGGTGGCGGTGCCGGAGGGGGCGTCGACCTTGTTGGGATGGTGCAGTTCGATGACCTCGACGGACTCGAAGTAGCGGGCGGCCTGCTCCGCGAACTTCATGGTGAGGACGGCGCCGATGGAGAAGTTCGGCGCGATGAGCACACCGGTCTCCGGGGAGCCGGAGAGCCAGGTGTTCAGCTGCGCGAGCCGTTCGTCGGTCCAGCCGGTGGTGCCGACGACCGCGTTGATTCCGTGCCGGATGCAGAAGTCGAGGTTTCCCATCACCGACGCGGGTGTGGTGAGTTCGACCGCGACCTGGGCACCGGTTTCCGCGAGCGTCTCCAGCTTGTCGCCGCGGCCGAGTGCGGCCACCAGTTCCATGTCGTCGGCGGCCTCGACGGCTCGTACCGCTTCGGATCCGATACGGCCCTTGGCGCCGAGAACGGCCACGCGCAGCTTGCTCATTGCTCTGCTTCCTTACGGGTGGGTTGAGGAGACCGCTTCGTCGAGGCGGTCGGCCTGCTTGTCCTTGAGCGGGCCGATGACGGAGAGCGAGGGGCGCTGTCCGAGTACCTCGCCGGCCACTGCCCGGACGTCGTCCGGGGTCACCTGCGCTATCCGGCTCAGCATGTCGTCGACCGACATCTGCTCGCCCCAGCACAACTCGCTCTTGCCGATCCGGTTCATCAGGGCGCCGGTGTCCTCCAGGCCGAGGACGGTGGAGCCGGACAGCTGGCCGATGGCGCGGCCGATCTCCTCGTCGCTCAGTCCGTCGGACGCTACCCGGTCGAGCTCGTCGCGGCAGATCTTCAGCACATCGTGGACCTGGCTGGGCCGGCACCCCGCGTACACGCCGAAGAGTCCGCAGTCGGCGAAGCCCGAGGTGTACGAGTACACGCTGTAGGCAAGGCCGCGCTTCTCCCGTACCTCCTGGAAGAGGCGGGAGCTCATCCCGCCACCGAGGGCGGTGTTGAGTACGCCGAGTGCCCAGCGGCGGTCGTCGGTACGGGCGAGGCCGGGGACGCCGAGGACGACATGGGCCTGCTCGGTCTTGCGGTTCAGCAGCTCGACCCGGCCCGCGGTGCGCAGGGCGCGGGAGCCTTCGCGCGGTGCGACCGGGACGGCGTCGGTACGGGACAGCGCGCCGGCGCGCTCGAAGGCCTTGCGGACCTGGCGTACGACCGTGGCGTGGTCGACGTTGCCGGCGGCGGCGACGACCAGGTGGGTGGGGTCGTAGTGCTTCTTGTAGAAGCGGGCGATCTGGCCGCGGTTCAGTGCGTTGATCGTGTCGACGGTACCGAGGACCGGGCGGCCCAGGGGCGTGTCGCCGAGCATCGTGTGCGCGAACAGGTCGTGCACGCAGTCGCCCGGGTCGTCCTCGGTCATCGCGATCTCTTCGAGGATGACGCCACGCTCGGCGTCGACGTCCTCGGCGGCGATCAGCGAGCCGGTCAGCATGTCGCAGACGACATCGATGGCCAGCGGCAGGTCGGTGTCGAGGACCCGCGCGTAGTAGCAGGTGTACTCCTTCGCCGTGAAGGCGTTCATCTCGCCGCCGACCGCGTCGATCGCGGACGAGATGTCGAGGGCACTGCGCTTGGCCGTGCCCTTGAAAAGGAGGTGCTCGAGGTAGTGCGTCGCGCCGTTCAGGGCGGGCGTCTCGTCGCGTGATCCGACGTTGGCCCAGATCCCGAAGGTGGCGGAGCGTACGGAGGGCAGGGTCTCGGTGACGATGCGCAGACCGCCGGGGAGCACCGTACGGCGGACGGTTCCGATGCCGTTGGTGCCCTTGAGAAGCGTTTGGGTACGGGCGACGGCCCGCGCCTCCGAGGAGGTGCGGGCCGTCGTCACGGAACTACGGGACGTCACTTGGCAGCGTCGTCCTTCTTCTCGTCCTCTTCGCCCTCGATCACGGGGATGAGGGAGAGCTTGCCGCGGGAGTCGATCTCGGCGATCTCGACCTGGACCTTGGCTCCGACCGCGACCACGTCCTCGACGTTCTCCACGCGCTTGCCACCGGCGAGCTTGCGGATCTGCGAGATGTGCAGCAGGCCGTCCTTGCCCGGCATGAGGGACACGAACGCACCGAAGGTGGTGGTCTTGACGACCGTACCCAGGTAGCGCTCGCCGACCTCCGGCATGGTCGGGTTGGCGATCGCGTTGATCGTGGCGCGGGCGGCCTCGGCCTGCGAGCCCTGCTGGGCACCGATGTAGATGGTGCCGTCGTCCTCGATCGTGATGTCGGCGCCGGTGTCCTCCTGGATCTGGTTGATCATCTTGCCCTTGGGGCCGATGACCTCACCGATCTTGTCCACCGGGATCTTGACGGTGATGATCCGCGGGGCGTTGGGGGACATCTCGTCCGGGACGTCGATGGCCTCGTTCATCACATCGAGGATGTGGAGGCGGGCGTCGCGGGCCTGCTTCAGCGCGGCGGCCAGGACCGAGGCGGGGATGCCGTCGAGCTTGGTGTCGAGCTGGAGCGCGGTGACGAACTGCTTCGTACCGGCGACCTTGAAGTCCATGTCACCGAACGCGTCCTCGGCACCGAGGATGTCGGTCAGGGCGACATAGTGGGTCTTGCCGTCGATCTCCTGGGAGATCAGACCCATGGCGATACCGGCGACGGCGGCCTTGAGCGGCACACCGGCGTTCAGCAGCGACATGGTGGACGCGCAGACCGAGCCCATGGACGTCGAGCCGTTGGAGCCCAGCGCCTCGGAGACCTGGCGGATCGCGTAGGGGAAGTCCTCGCGCGACGGCAGCACCGGCACGATGGCGCGCTCGGCGAGCGCGCCGTGGCCGATCTCGCGGCGCTTGGGCGAGCCCACACG
The DNA here is from genome assembly GCF_040608395.1 of Streptomyces sp. NPDC005181. Lineage (NCBI taxonomy): Bacteria > Bacillati > Actinomycetota > Actinomycetes > Kitasatosporales > Streptomycetaceae > Streptomyces > Streptomyces sp. NPDC005181. The sequence continues at coordinate 48,100 of NZ_JBEXID010000044.1, read as the reverse complement.
GCCGGTCTCACCGACGGAGTACGGCGGGAAGTTGTAGTTGTGCATGTAGCGCTTGCGGGTCACCGGGGAGAGGGTGTCCAGCTGCTGCTCCATGCGGAGCATGTTCAGGGTGGTGACGCCCAGGATCTGGGTCTCGCCACGCTCGAACAGCGCCGAGCCGTGCACGCGCGGGATGGCCTCGACCTCGGCGGCGAGCGTACGGATGTCCGTGACGCCACGGCCGTCGATGCGGACCTTGTCCTTGATGACGCGCTCGCGGACCAGCTTCTTGGTCAGCGCGCGGTAGGCACCGGAGATCTCCTTCTCGCGGCCCTCGAACTGCGGGAGCAGCTTCTCGCCGGCGATCTCCTTGATGCGGTCCAGCTCGGCCTCGCGCTCCTGCTTGCCGGCGATGGTGAGCGCCTTGGCGAGCTCGGTGCTGACCGCAGCGGTGAGCGCCTCGAGGACGTCATCCTGGTAGTCGAGGAAGACCGGGAACTCGCCGGTGGGCTTGGCAGCCTTGGCGGCGAGGTCCGACTGGGCCTTGCAGAGGGCCTTGATGAACGGCTTCGCGGCCTCGAGACCGGCGGCGACGACCTCTTCGGTCGGAGCCTCGGCACCGTCCTGGACGAGCTGGATGGTCTTCTCGGTGGCCTCGGCCTCGACCATCATGATCGCGACGTCGCCGTCTTCCAGGACGCGACCGGCGACGACCATGTCGAAGACGGCGTCCTCGAGCTCGGTGTGCGTCGGGAAGGCGACCCACTGGCCCTTGATCAGGGCGACACGGGTGCCACCGATCGGGCCGGAGAAGGGCAGGCCGGCCAGCTGCGTGGAGCAGGAGGCGGCGTTGATCGCGACCACGTCGTACAGGTGATCGGGGTTGAGCGCCATGATCGTCTCGACGATCTGGATCTCGTTGCGCAGGCCCTTCTTGAAGGAGGGGCGCAGCGGCCGGTCGATCAGACGGCAGGTGAGGATCGCGTCCTCGGAGGGGCGGCCCTCGCGGCGGAAGAAGGAGCCGGGGATCTTGCCCGCGGCGTACTGCCGCTCCTCGACGTCCACCGTGAGGGGGAAGAAGTCGAGCTGGTCCTTCGGCTTCTTGGAAGCCGTGGTGGCCGACAGCACCATGGTGTCGTCGTCCAGGTACGCAACGGCGGAGCCGGCGGCCTGCTTGGCCAGGCGGCCCGTCTCGAAGCGGATGGTGCGGGTGCCGAAGGTTCCGTTGTCGATAACGGCCTCGGCGTAGTGGGTCTCGTTCTCCACTAGCGTTTTCTCCGATACATATCGTCTTCTCGCCCCCACGCCCGTGTGGCGGGGGACGTGCGGAGAAGCCCTCCATCGGCGGGCCGGTCTTCGATCGAAGCACCCGGGTTGATGTGTCCGGGGGCCACTACCGAGGACCGGCGGCGGGGAGGCTGCTTCTCGCTCGTCTGCAGAACGTTCCGGGACCAGGTTACTGAGATTCGGCTCAGCTTGGCATTCCGGCCGACCGGGCGAGCCGGTCACGTCCCGTTCATGCTGTTGCGCGCACACCTGTACCTACAACAAAGGGAGCGGTTCCCTCAGTCGTGGGAACCGCTCCCTTCACGGCGTCTTACTTGGCGCCGCCGGCCGCACCGCGGCGGATGCCGAGGCGGTCGACCAGGGCACGGAAGCGCTGGATGTCCTTCTTGGCCAAGTACTGCAGGAGGCGGCGACGCTGGCCGACCAGGATCAGCAGACCACGGCGGGAGTGGTGGTCGTGCTTGTGCGTCTTGAGGTGCTCCGTCAGGTCCGAGATCCGACGGGAGAGCATGGCCACCTGGACCTCCGGGGAACCGGTGTCACCCTCCTTGGTGGCGAACTCGGACATGATCTGCTTCTTCGTAGCGGCGTCGAGCGACACGCGGTACTCCTCTTTGATGATTCGATGCGCCCACGAGTGCCCCTGGTCTTGATCTCAGGGGATCTTCCGTTACTCGAGGACGAAGGTCCGATGAGCGCAGCCCTCAGGATGATCCGGGGGCGCGTACACAAACGGCCGTCACACAGCGTACCAGGCCGGCAGAGCCGGGTTGCCGGGGGCTGGTGACCGGGGGCGCCCGGGTGTCTTGTCCGCAATCCGCCGTACGGGCTTGATTGTGCCCGGCCGGGCTGACCCCCTGCCCGGCCGGGGTTGGTTCAGCTGGTGAGGGCTCTGGCTCTGGCGAAGACGTCCAGTACGGCCAGGCAGAGCGGGACCAGGGAGAGGAGGAGGGCGCTCTCCGTGAGGTCGAGGAGGCGGCCCCAGAACGGGGAGAGGCCCTTGCGGGGAATGATCAGGCCGATCGCCGTCAGCAGTGCGGCGCCTGCGGCCACAGCCGCGGAGAGCCAGATCGTACGGATGTCCAGGGAGCCGCTGTCGCCGTACCGGGCCAGCTCCCCCACCAGGTCGGCCGGCGGGTTCAGGGACAGGCCGAGGATCAGCAGGGCGACCGCGCCGATGCCCGCCACCAGGACGCAGGCGACTTGCGAGGTGTAACGGAAGAGGCGCGCGCGCAGCAGCATCGCGAGTCCGGCGGCGAGGGCGAGGAGCCGGCCCCAGACGTTGTCGGAGAAGCCGAGAACGGCGGCGGACCCGACGACGACGGCCGCGCAGCCGCCGACCAGGCCGAGCAGCATCTCGTGACCCCGGCGGGCCTGGGCGGCGATGCGGTCGGCGTCGACGGGAACGCCATCGGGCTCCGGCAAGGCGTTCGGGTCCGCGAAGCTGTCGTCGTAACCCCCCGGGGCGGTGCGTGGCGATGCGTATCCGATGGGCAGGCGGGCGAAGCGGGCGGAGAGGCCCGGCAGGAAGGCGACGAGCCCGAGGCCGACCGGGGCGCAGACCGCGGCGGTCCCGGTGGCGGAGGCCCCGGTGAGGATCGCGAGAAAGCCGGCGAGGGTGCCGACGGTGGCGACGAAGGTCGCTGCGACGAACGGGGCGTCGCCGCTCGGGGTCAGGGCGACCAGAACGACGGACGCGACCAGGACGGCCACGCAGCCGAGCAGGAACTGCAGTCGGCCGGGGCCCTGGCCGGTGTCCGGGCCGATGATGCCGGAGCCCGTGATGAGCAGGAGGGGCAGCGCGCCGAGGCCGAGCGCAACGGCAGTGGCCCGGTCCCCGTAGACCCGGGCGCGTACCCCCGCGAACGCGGTGAGCAGCAGTCCGGCGGAGCCCGCGACGATGCCGGGCAGGCCGTGCATGTCGTGCCGGACGGGGTCGGCGAACCAGAGGACGAAGCCCATCAGTACGAGGAGCAGGACGCCGCCCAGCAGACCGGCCCCGCGCAGCAGTGCGTCGCTCCACAGGTGCCGGTCGCGGGTGACGGCCGAGGCGACGGCGTCCGACACGTCGTCGAAGACCGCGGGCGGCAGTGACTGTGCGAACGGGCGCAGGCTGAGCAGTTCGCCGTCGAGCACCTGCTGGGCGGCGAGCGTGCGCGCACCGTCGAGGACCGTGCCGTCGCGGCGCACGAGGTGATAGCCGGTGGGGTTGCCGACTGCCTGGGTCTGGCCCGTGAGTCGGAGGATCTCCGGGTAGATGTCGGCGACCGCGATGTCCTCCGGCAGAGCGACGTCGATACGGCTGTCGGGCGCCACGACAGTGACGCGGCAGAAGCCCGTCGCTGCAGTCGTACTCACGTGTCTGGTCCCCCTGATTCGCGGTTGCGCACGGTGCGCGCGTCACCCTACCGGGAGGAGGAAAGGTCATCGGCAAGTAGGATCACCGTCGCGCGGAGGGACGTCCGCAAGCAAAGGCAGCCACGGGGGGCTCCGGTGCGGGTTCGACCGGCCTTCCGCCCGTCCGTACCGAGGGATTGATGTTCCGGTGAGCCAGATCGTCGTGAAACGACCTCCGCGGTCCCTGCCGCCCGAAGTGCCCACGGACGCGCTGACGTTGGAGGCCCCTCCCGAACTGCCGCGCGGGCAGCAGGAGGGCATGCTGATGCAGATCCTGCCGGTGCTCGGCATGGGTTCGTCGGTGGTCTTCTTCTTCTCGCCGCAGGCCCCGCCGTTCATGCGCATCATGGGCGTTCTGATGCTGGTCTCGACCGTCGGCATGGTGATCGCGCAGCTGGTCCGCCACCGGCGCGGTACGCAGGGGCAAATGGCAGATGTGCGGCGCGACTACCTCAAATACCTGGCACAGACGCGGCGTACAGTGCGCCGGACCGCGCGCGCCCAGCGTGACGTGCAGCTCTATCTGCAGCCCGCTCCCGAGCAGTTGTGGTCGGTGGTCGCCGAGGGCAGCCGGGTGTGGGAACGGCGGGTCGGGGACCACGACTTCGGGCAGGTGCGGATCGGGCTCGGGGCGCAGCAGCTGTCGACTCCGCTGATTGCCCCCGACACTGCGCCGGTGGATGAGCTGGAGCCGATGTGTGCGGGGGCGATGCAGCAATTCCTCGCGGTGCACGGGTCGTTGGATGGTCTGCCGATGGCCGTGTCGATGCGGGCCTTCTATCACGTGACGGTCTCCGGTCAGCCGGAGGCGGCGCAGTCGGCGGCCCGGGCGCTGGTCGCACAGCTGGTGACGCTGCACTCCCCCGAGGATCTGATGGCCGCCGTGGTGGCGGCGCCGAATGCGGTGGCGCGCTGGGACTGGACGAAGTGGCTTCCGCACGCGCAGGTGCCGGGACAGGTCGACGGGGCCGGTACGAAGCGGTTGTTCGGCGACGATCTGGGTGAGCTGGAGCAGCTGCTGGCGAGCCGGCTCGACGGGCGGCCGCGGTTCGGGCGGGAGAGTCAGCCGCTGCTGGACCAGCCGCACATCGTGGTGGTGCTCGACGGCGGGATGGTGCCGCCGGATTCGCTGTTCGCGGCGGCCGAGGGACTGCAGGGTGTGACGATCGTCGAGGTCGTCCCGGGTGAGCTGGACGAGCCGCGCGGCGGTCTGTCCGTGGTGGTGCGGCCGGGCTTGCTGCGGCTGGAGTCGGGGGCGGGGCTGGCGTACGAGGGTGTGCCGGACGGGATGTCGCTGCCCGCGGCCGAGGCGCTGGCCCGGCAGCTCGCACCGCTGCGCATGGGCGGGGGGGACGACGACGAACCGCTGCTCGCCAACCTGGACTTCACGGATCTGCTGAACCTCGGGGATGCGGGTTCGGTCGATGTGGCGCGCACCTGGCGGCCGCGGTCGGTCTCGGAGCGGCTGCGGGTGCCGATCGGGGTCGGCGAGGACGGTCAGCCGGTGATGCTGGACCTGAAGGAGGCCGCGCAGGAGGGCATGGGGCCGCACGGGCTGTGTGTCGGTGCGACGGGTTCCGGCAAGTCGGAGCTGCTGCGGACGCTGGTGCTGGGGCTCGCGGTCACGCACTCCTCGGAGACGCTCAACTTCGTGCTGGCGGACTTCAAGGGTGGTGCGACGTTCGCCGGGATGTCGCACATGCCGCACGTGGCGGCGGTCATCACCAACCTGGCGGACGATCTGACGCTCGTCGACCGCATGGGCGCTGCCATCCGCGGTGAGCTGCAGCGGCGGCAGGAGCTGCTGCGGTCGGCCGGCAACTACGCCAACATCCACGACTACGAGAAGGCGCGGGCGGCGGGCGCGGCGCTGGAGCCGCTGGCCTCGCTGGTCCTGGTCATCGACGAGTTCTCCGAACTGCTTGCCGCCAAGCCGGACTTCATCGACATGTTCATCCAGATCGGCCGCATCGGCCGCTCGCTGGGTGTGCATCTGCTGCTCGCCTCACAGCGCCTGGAGGAAGGCAAGCTGCGCGGTCTGGACACCTACCTCTCCTACCGCATCGGGCTGCGTACCTTCTCGGCCGCCGAGTCGCGTACGGCACTGGGGGTGCCGGACGCGTATCACCTGCCGTCGGTGCCGGGTTCCGGTTATCTCAAGTTCGGCACGGACGAGATGACCCGGTTCAAGGCGGCGTACGTGTCGGGGACGTACCGCACGGGTGGTCCCGATCTGTCGGTGGGGACGCTGCCGGTCGAGCGGCAGCCCGCGGTGTTCAGCGCACTGCCGGTGCCGGTGGTGTACGCGGCGCCGGACCCGGCACATGTGGTTGCCGCGCGGACGAGTGCGGAGGACGACGCGCTCGCGGACACGGTGCTCGATGTGATCGTGCGGCGCCTCGAGGGACAGGGGGTGCCCGCCCATCAGGTGTGGCTGCCGCCGCTGGACCGGGCGCCGACGCTGGACCACCTGCTGCCGGGGCTCGCGCCGACCGCGGACCGGGGGTTCACGGCGACGGAGTACACGCGGCAGGGCGGGCTGACCGTTCCGCTCGGCCTCATCGACAAGCCGTTCGAGCAGCGGCGTGAGGTGCTGTACCGGGACTTCTCCGGTGCGGCGGGCCACATGATGGTGGTCGGCGGTCCGCAGTCCGGGAAGTCGACGTTGATGCGGACGCTGATCTCGTCGTTCGCGCTCACCCACACCCCGCACGAAGTGCAGTTCTACGGGCTCGACTTCGGTGGTGGCGGGCTGGTCTCGCTGGCGGATCTGCCGCATGTCGGCGGGATGGCGTCTCGGCTGGATCCGGAACGGGTGCGGCGTACGGTCGCCGAGGTCGCGGGGGTGCTGAACCGGCGGGAGGAGTTCTTCCGGGCCCATTCCATCGACTCCGTCGCCACGTACCGGCGCAAGCGCGCCCTCGGTGAACTGCCGGGAGAGCCGTGGGGCGACGTGTTCCTCGTCGTCGACGGCTGGGGCGGCTTCCGGGCCGAGTACGAGACGCTGGAGCAGGTCGTCACGGACATCGCCTCGCGCGGTCTCGGGTACGGCGTCCATGTGGTGATCACGGCTGCCCGGTACATGGAGGTGCGTGCCGCGCTCAAGGACCAGATCCTCGGCCGCCTCGAACTACGTCTCGGCGATGTCATGGACTCCGAGTTCGACCGCAGGGTCGCGGTGAACGTGCCTCAGGGGGTGCCGGGCCGCGGCCAGGTACCGGAGAAGCTGCACTTCATGGGTGCGCTGCCTCGTATCGACTCGGCCGGCAGCGCGGCGGATCTCTCCGACGGTACGGCGGCCTTCGTCGAGACGGTGAAGTCCAACTGGGCGGGCCCTTCGGCACCGGCCGTGCGGCTGCTGCCACGGATACTGCCCGCCGAGCAGCTGCCGAAGGACTTCGAATTCTCGCAGCGCGGCATCGCGATCGGTATCGACGAGACCGATCTGGAGCCGGTGTTCGTCGACTTCGAGACAGATCCGTTCTTCCTGATCTTCGGTGAGAGCGAGTCGGGGAAGACGAATCTGCTGCGCCTGATTGCGAAGCAGATCGCGGAGCGCTACTCCCCCGACGAGGCGAAGCTCGTCGTCGGCGACTACCGGCGGGCCCTGCTGGGTGCACTGCCGGAGAGCCATCTGCTGGAGTACGCGCCGATGGCGAGCTCCATGCAGATGCACATGGAGGCGCTGGCCGGTGTGTTCTCGCGGCGGCAGCCGCCGACGGATGTCACGCCGCAGCAGTTGCGCGACCGCAGTTGGTGGACCGGGCCTCAGATCTTCATCATCGTCGACGACTACGACCTGGTGGCGACGAACGCGGGCAACCCGCTCGCCCCGCTCGCGGAGTATCTGCCGTTCGCCCGGGACACGGGCGTCCGGTTCATCATCGCGCGCAACTCGGCGGGGGCCTCGCGGTCGATGTACGAGTCGTTCATGCAGCGCATCAAGGAGCTCGGGGCGCAGGGCGTGGTGCTGTCCGGCGATCCGTCCGAGGGCGATCTGATCGGGCCGGTACGGGGGCATCCGATGCCGCCGGGGCGCGGGTACTTCGCCTCGCGGCGGCGGGGGAATCCGCTGGTGCAGATCGGGCGGCTGCCGGAGCAGCGCTGAACCGACGAGGCCGGATGTTCCTCCCGATACTGATGTTGTGGGCCGGGGGCGTGGGTGCCGCTCGGGGCAGAGGCGACGCCGGGGTGAACCGGTGCCACAGCAACGCCGCGGGCACCCGCACCCGCGTCGAGCACATGCTCCGATGCGGTTTCCGTGCGGGGCGCGCGGTCTCTACCACCGCGGTGCGGAAGCTGTCCACACCGGGCCTGGGGGGCGCGGGTGCGGGGATAGTCTGCACGCGGGCGACGGACACGCCCCGCCACGGGAGAGGAAGGCACCTGATGGGCACACAGGCGGAGAAGGACGAGCTGTACGCACTCGACATCTCGGGGGTCGAGTGGCTGAGTGCGCCCGGTACGGAAGAGGCCGAGGAGCGCGTCGAGATCGCGCATCTGCCGGGCGGGGCCGTGGCGATGCGGTCCTCGCTGGATCCGGAGACGGTGCTGCGGTACACGGAGGCCGAGTGGCGGGCATTCGTACTGGGCGCGCGGGACGGCGAGTTCGACCTGACGTAGGACGCCGTACGGACGGCAGAAGGGGCGCGCTGCGACGAGCGTGCCCCTTCTGCGTGTGCGGTGCCGAGGTCAGTAGGCCTCGGTGAACAGGCGCGAGGCCTTCACGTCCGTGGCCCGGTAGCTGTCCTTGCCGGACTCGATGATCTTCGCGACGTGCTCCAGGCGGGTCTTCATGTGCTCCGCCTTGCCCTTGTACTTGGACTGGAGGTGCACGTACTCCCCGTGTGCCTCACCGTCCCAGGTGTCGGTGACGACCTTCAGTGCCGCGTCCATCTCCTGGAGGTCCTTGATGATGTTCTGCGAGACCACGCGGATGCGGTTCGCCATCTCCTGGACGCTCTCGTACCTGACCTTGGTGTTCGGGTCGGTCGCCATCTGTCTGCTCCTCGGTGCTCGGCGTGCGTACGGAAGGGGTGCTGCGGCGCGGCTCAGATGCCGTTCAGCCCGGAGGTGTTGCCGGACGACGCCGGCTCCTTCACCGCGTTGAAGGCCGCGCGGACCTCGTCGTCGTTGGCGTTGCTGAGGTTCTTGGTCTGACCCACCGCGTTGAGGAGCACGTGGAGGAGCCGGCGGATCTCGTCGTGGTCCTCGTTGATCACAATCTGTGCGGATGTGAATCCCGAGGCGCCGACACCCGTCCATCCCGCGCTGACCGTCGCGAGGATGTCGGCCAACTCCCTGGACTGCTTGGACACCTGCTCCGCGGTTTCGATGATCTCGTTCTTCGCCTGGACGATCGGATCGTCGGCAAGTCCGAAACCACCTGCGGGATTGGTCATCCGGAGGTCCTATCTCTCAGTTCCCGGTCCCGGCCGCCCATCGCGGCCCGGCTTCCTGCCTGCCCCGTGCGCTCCGGTTGAGGAGTCGGGGAAGTGTGGGGACGGGGAAGGGCGTGGCAGTGCTCCCACGCCCCGAAATCGGATGCGACCACTTCTCGTTCCCCCGTCACACACGTGAAGTCAGCCACCACCCTAGTCACTTCATCATCTCTCCCCAACTGCGCTTTATGGGGTGAGATCCACTTCACCGGGCGGTGCTGTCATCGCACAGCGCGTCGCCGCCGGACATCGCGGACGACCGTAGCGGTGCCGGCGACCACGGAGATCAGCACGGCGGCTATGGCCAGGGCGTAGGTCGCGTACCGCTCGCTGCGTTCCTGCGAGGTCTCCGACAGCGACAGATGCGCGGGCGAAGGGGCCGGGGCCCTGGGCGGGGCCGGGTCGGGGTGCGGGGCGTCCTGTGGGGTGTCGTCGCCGGAGAGTGCGCGGACCGGGTCGACGACGCCCCAGCCGACGAAGTCGTCGTGGCCGGTGACGGAGCGTTCGGCCGTCTGCTCGATCCGGGCGACGATCTGGGGCGCGGTCCATTTCGGGTACTTGGCCCGCATCAGGGCGGCTACCCCGGCGACGTACGGTGCGGAGAAGCTGGTGCCGTTGTCGGTGCACTGGCCGTTGCCGGGGACGGTGGAGACGATGTCGACGCCGGGTGCTGCGACGCCGACGAATGCACCGGCCTGGGAAAAGGCGGCGCGTTCGTTGTTGCGGTCCGACGAGGCGACGGCGAGGACGCCGTCGAAGGCCGCCGGATAGGTGTTCTTCAGCTTGCCGTCCATGCCGTCGTTGCCCGCGGAGGCGACCACGACGACGTTCCTGGCGAGCGCCCTGGCCACCGCCTTCCCCAGCGCGGAGTCCGGAGCCAGCGGCTTCGTCGTGTCCTGGGAGATGTTGATGACCTGGGCGCCCTCGGCGATCGCGTGGTCGATCGCGGTGGCCATCGTGGTGTCCTTGCCGCTGTTCTTTTCGTCGTTCTGGCGGATCGGGATGATCGTGGCCTCGGGCGCCAGGCCGACGAAGCCGGTGCCCTTGCGGGGGCGGGCGGCGATGATGCCGGCAACCTTGGTGCCGTGACCGACCTCGTCGACGGTGCCGTCGCTCCTGCCGCCCTGGAGGTAGTCGGCCCCCGCGGAGGCGTCGACGGCCTCCTGGAGCTGCGGGTTGGTGTCGTCGACGCCGGTGTCGATGACCGCGACGCGGACGCCCTTGCCCTTGGTGTCCTGCCACAGCTCGTCGAGCAGCACCCGCTGCAGCGACCAGGGGCGTCCTTCGTACTGCTGCTTCATCGGAAAGGTGCATTCGCCGCTGCCGTCTATCCCGACGTCGCTCCGGTCGCCGGAGCGTTCGTCGGCGTACGCGGCCTGGGGCGCCGCCAGTGCGGCCAGCGCGGCGGTGGCCGCCGCCAGCAGGGCCGTCCTCCGGTACAACATCTGTTCCTCTCCCCCGAGTTCTACGAGCCCTGCGCGAGTGTTCCGGTCACGATCCCTGGGGCTGGCGAGCGCTGTTGGTGTCGAGCCGCGGGCCCTTGGACAGGAACTCGGACCAGGCGATCGGGACGAGAGAGGGCGTCACCTTCTCGTATCCGAGCCTGATCTGCGCCTGGCTGGGCTCGGGGCGGCCGTCCGTCCCGTTCTGCCGGCCGCCGGCGCCGATGTCGGAACGCTTGGCGTCGCTGTCGCCGTTCGCCTGAACGGCGTACCGCAGTCCGGTGTCGGTCACCAGGAAGAGTGAGCCGTCGGGGCGGGACTGCTGCCCCCGGAACTGGGTGTAGAGGAGGCCGCTGCCGGGGGTGACGTACGTACTGGTGCCACCGGCGCTGATGGAGGCGGGGTACGCGGTACCTGCCCACGTACTGAGCGACCGGCGGCCCTGTTCGTCGACCTTGCGCAGCACGCTGCAGAGGGTGTCCCGGTCGCCGCTGCCACCGTCGGCGGCATTCACCTGGCTGGTCTTCCGCGTGGGCCAGTGTGCGGCCTGGCCGGTGAAGTCAGCAGGGTCGGGGACGAACTTCTGGAGGCCGACGGCACGCGCCTCGCTGTTCAGGTTGAGCCGGGCGGTCTGCGGGGAGTTGATCAGCAGCCAGGCGGTGAACTCGGAGACCGGCTGGACCTTGCCGTCGAGGACCACGTAGTGGGTGGTGCCTTCGCCGGTACGGGTCCGCAGGACCATGCCGACCCTGTTCTCCTCGGCCGAGAGCTGTCCTTGGATGTGCGCGGCCGCGCCGACGGTGCCGGGGATCTGCGGGAAGACGATCGGGCTGCCGTCGTGCAGGGTGGCCAGCCAGTCGTCGGTGACGGACTGCGGCTGCCGGCTGCCGACGAGGGCACCGGTCAGGTGGCCGTTGTCGGCGGCGGTCTCGTCGATGCGGTACTTGGTGCCGCTCGCGTCGACGAGATAGCGGGCTCCGGTCTGGCCCTTGACGTACAGGGCCTCGCCGCCGGTGAGCCTGTTGGCTCCGTCGGTCAGCTTGTTGTCGCGCTCGGCGAAGACGAAGGCGGCCTTCTGCACGGTGTTGCCCTTGCCTCCGGGCTGTTCGCAGACGGCCCACCGCTTGGCCGTGCCCGCGTCGTCCGCCTCGGGCAGCCGGTCGGGGGCGTACGGGATGCCGAGGACCGGTCCGCGCGGCGGCTTGCCCGCGTCGAGGATGTCGTCGGGGACCTGGATGACGTCGTACTGCTGCGGGGTGAGGAGCAGTCGGGCGGAGGCGAGGTTCAGTACGGGATGCAGCAGGGTCTTTTTCCTCTTGCCCTTGCCGGTGGTGAGCACGACATAGCGGGTGGTGGACTGCTTGCCGACGATCACCTTGGTGAAGGGCTTGTCCCAGTCCTTGGGTGCGGTGGGCTTGAACATGCCGTAGGCGCCGAAACCCGCGAGGATCAGCGCCCCGGCCACCATGCTCGGAAGGACGGCGCGCAGCGGGCGCGGCGCGCCCTCCTCGGTGCCGGTGGGCGAGGGTTGGAGGAATGCCGCCACCGTGCGTTTCTTCGCAAAAGTGTACGCGTTGAGTTCATCCCGCCGTGATGCCATGAGTCTGCGTGTCTCCCGTGTCTCCCCGCGTGGCTCCAGGAGTTCACGTCCCCCGGCCCCTGTGCCGGCCCCCCGGATGCCGGACCTCGGTGCCGGACAGGCCCCTACTATGCCTGCTGCCCCCGGGCGGTTGCGGGGCGGGTAGGGTGATCCAGCCGCCAAAGCCCCCGGCGGGACAGGGGTGATCGGGTCAAAACGGGGGCCTTATGAACGGGGGAATGCCGGAATGATGTCTTCCGCGACGCGGACACGTCCGGCCGGGAACGCACCGCCCTCCGCAGCTCGCCCGCCCACCGGAGCGGCGCCCTCCCCGCACCCGTCCCTCGGCCCGGCGCGCGGCTCCTCCGGCCCCGGCGGACAGGCCGCCCCGCGGCTGAACGGACGCCCCGGACGCTTCGGTTCGTTCCGATTGCAACAACTCGTACTGATCGAGATCGCGGCCGCACTGCTGCTCGTGGCCTGGGTGGTCGAGCCTCTGCTGCTGGTTCCGGCCGGCGCGGTCGCCACTGTGCTGGTGCTGCTCGCCGTCCTCCGCAGGCACCGCCGTTCGCTGCCCGAGTGGCTGGGCACCGCGATCGCGCTGCGTGCGCGTAACCGCAGGGCCGCATCGCTGGTGCTGCCCGCGGGTACGGAGCCGGGGATCGCGCCCGCCGTCGAGTGCGACCCGGCGCTGCGCACGTACTCGTTCAGCGACCGTGACCGGCGGCCGGTCGGAATGATCGGCGACGGTACGTTCCTCACGGCCGTACTGCAGATCGAGTCGGATGCCACGGCGCTGCGGCCCGACCGGACCGCACAGCCACTGCCGCTGGCCCTGGTCCGGGATGCGCTCGACGTCGACGGCATCCGCATGGAGTCGGCGCAGATCGTGCAGCACACACAGCCCGCACCCGCCCCGCATCTGCCCCCGCAGTCCGTCGCGACGCGCAACTACGCACCGCTGCAGGCCCGGACGGGATCGCCCGCGGTCCGGATCACCTGGATCGCGCTCAAGCTGGACCCGGAGCTGTGCCCGGAGGCCGTGCAGGCGCGCGGCGGCGGGATCGTGGGGGCGCAGAAGTGTCTCGTACGTGCTGCCGATCAGCTGGCCAGCACACTGACAGGGGCAGGCTTCCGCGCGACGGTGCTGACCGAGCAGGAGTTGACGTCGGCGATCGCGACCTCGGTCTGCGTCAGCCCGTCGGCGATGGAGCAGGCGGGGCGGGCTCACACGCCGGCGCGGCGCACCGAGGAGACCGCGCGGACCTGGCGCTGCGACGACCGGTGGCACACCACCTACTGGGTGGGCCGCTGGCCGCAGTTCGGCGGAACGTCGAGCGGTGGCGGGGCGTCGATGCCGCAGCTGGTCGCGCTGCTCACCTCGCTCCCGGCACTCGCCACGACCTTCAGCCTGACACTGGGACACGGCGACCGGCAGGAGGTCTCGATCGCCGGCCATGTCCGGATAACCGGACGCAGTGACGAGGAACTACTCGTCGCCCGCCACGAGTTGGAGCGCACCGCGCGCGGTGTGAAGACGTCGCTGGTGCGGCTCGACCGCGAGCAGCTGCCCGGTGTGCTCGCCACGCTGCCGCTCGGGGGTACCCGCTGATGTCCGTGCCCACCAGTGCCCGCGCCCGGCTGGGCTTCGGACTGATCGGACCGCGTCGCAGCCGGCACACGGTCTCCGTCGAGCAGCTGGCCTCGATGGCCCTTCCGGTCGGCGACGACGGGATGGTGATCGGCGTGGACGCCGAGGGACGGCCCGCCGTGCTCGGCATCAACCGGCCGACGCCGTACGACGTCGCGCTGATCGGCGGGCTGTGGACGGCGCAGGTGCTGGCCCTGCGGGCGGCCGCGACCGGCGCCCGGATCGTCGTGGAGACCGGCCGGGCCCACGCCTGGACGGCGCTTGCGCAGGCGGCCGGGGGCGGCCAGCCGTGCATGTCGCTGCACGACGTGGGGCGGGTGCCACCGCAGGGCGCCTCGGCAGGCAGCCCGGTGGTCGTGGTGCGGGACTGCGGGATGCGGCCGCCGCGCGGGCGAGTGGTCTCCGGGCCCTGGCAGTCGGTGGTGACACTGCTGCCGTATTTGAGTCCGGTGGCGCCCGGGTTGATGAAGAAGGCATCCCTGGTGGGCATTCAGCGGGTATCTCCCGATGAAGCCGCGCAGATCGGGCGAATCACTCACCTTTCGTCGGTCGAGACGCAGGCACTGTCGACGCTGGCGGACGGAGTCACCCTCTGGTGCACCGAACGGGACCGGCAGTTCGTGATGACGCAGGCCACCGATGCGGAGACCGGACTGCTGGGCGGCGCACGGCGAATGGACTGACTCCTCGCATGCGCGAGGTACGTACCGGCTCGGACGAGTCGCACAGAATGTTCACATATCCGTCTGCAGATGTGCGAGTTTGAGCGCTTCTCCCTTCATACTCTGCCGCACTCGGTTCACTTGGGGGCTGCGGGTGACGTACTGGACAGCTCTTGCGGTGCCTTACGGCCTGCCGGAGGGGGCCCGATGGCGATTAGGGTGGGTGGGGGCGCGGGAGAAGAACCTGCGGGCAGGCAATGCGCGTCCCAAGGGGGAGAGCCGGGCGGTTCGGAATACGGGAACGGTCGCCCCCACCCACCACGGCACAAGGGTGCTCGACCACACCAGGAGGCAAAGTGAACGGCGATCGGGACGAAATCCGAGAGGGCTGGAGCAGGCCCGTCGACGAGTCGTCCGACGCGGAGCCCGCCGAGATGACGGGTGAGTTCACCATCGACTACACCCCGCCCGCCTGGTACACGCAGAACGCGTCCGGGGACTCGTCGGGCGGGGCCGGATCGCACCTGGCGCCACCTCCGCCGCCCAACGGGGCGCCGGTGTCCGTGCCCGGGCTGCCGGCCGGGGGCGGCTTCGAGCCCACCTGGACTCCGGCGCCGCCCGCACCCGCGCCCGCACCCGCGCCCGCACCGCCGGCGGCACCGGTGGAGCCGACGCCCCCTGCCGCTGCCGCTGCCGCCGATTCCTCTTCCTCCCCCGCGCACGGGGCGGGGGAGGCGAGCGGCGCGCCGGATCCGTTCGGAGGTGGAGACGTGGAGAGCGGCGCGACCATGCGGTTCTCGCCGGCCGCGCTGAAGCGGGAGATCGCGGAGCGGGAGGCGGCGGCCTCGGACGCCGCTGCGGCCGCGACTGCGGCCGCGACAGCTGCTCCGGCGGCAGCCGGTGCCGGTGATCGTGACGGTGACGGCGGCGCTGCGGAAACGGGCGCGGCCACCGGATCCGACTCCGTACAGCCTTCCGACGTGGAGACCGGCCACGACAACGGCGATACGGATCCGGTCAGTGACTCCGTTACGGACGAGGCTCCGGCCGACGTTCCGGCCGACGCGGACGAGCCTGTCGGCCCTGCGCCCTCGGACGCCATTTCCGATGCGGCGCCGCAGGACGCCCCGCCGGCCGCCGCGCCGGCCCCTTGGACCCCGGCACCGCCCGCGCAGGGCGGTCTGCCGCCGCTGCCGCCCGCCTTCCAGCCCGCCGCGCCGCAGCCCAACGCGCCCCAGCCCGCGCCGCAGTGGCCTGCAACGGGTCCCGCTCAGGCGAACCAGGCGCACGGCGGTTATGGATTCCCGAACGCCGCGCAGCCGCCGCACGTCCCCCAGCCACCGCACATGCCTCAGGTGCCCGCCCAGCAGAACGCCCCGGCGCCACAGAACGGTTACGGATTTCCGCCGCAGCCGCAGGCACCGGTCCAGGGAGTGCCGCTGCCACCGCAGATCCCGCAGCAGCCCGCTCCCCCTGCGCCGCCCGTGCAGGCACAGGGCGCATACGGGTTCCCCCAACCGCCTCAGGTACCGCAGGCCCCGCAGTGGCCCGCACAGCAGAGCGCCCCGCAGCCGCCCCAGGCACCCCAGCCACCGGTCCAGGGCGCACCCAACCTGCCCGCGCCGGTCGCGCCGCAGCCGCCTGCCCACCAGCAACACCCGCAACACCCGCAACAGCATCCGCCGCAGGCACCCCCCGTCGACCCGCGCACCGGTGCGGCCTGGCCCACCCCGGTCACCCATGACCAGCGCGAGCGTTCCGTGCCCGGCGCGCCCCTCGGTTACACGGCGGCCGTGGAGCTGTCCTCCGACCGTCTGGTCCGGGGCAAGCAGAAGGCCAAGAGCAGCCGTACGCCGTCCGCCGCGTCCCGCTTCAAACTGGGCAGCAAGAAGGAGGAGGTCGAGCGGCAGCGCAAGCTCGACCTGATCCGTACGCCCGTGCTGTCCTGCTACCGGATCGCGGTCATCAGCCTCAAGGGCGGTGTCGGCAAGACCACGACGACCACCGCGCTCGGCGCGACTCTGGCCACCGAACGCCAGGACAAGATCCTCGCCATCGACGCCAACCCGGACGCCGGTACGCTCGGCCGCCGCGTGCGCCGCGAGACCGGGGCCACCATCCGTGACCTGGTCCAGGCGATCCCGTACCTCAACTCGTACATGGACATCCGCCGCTTCACCTCGCAGGCGCCCTCCGGTCTGGAGATCATCGCCAACGACGTGGACCCGGCGGTCTCGACGGCCTTCAACGACGAGGACTACCGGCGCGCGATCGATGTCCTCGGCAAGCAGTACCCGATCATCCTCACCGACTCGGGTACCGGTCTGCTCTACAGCGCGATGCGCGGAGTGCTGGACCTCGCCGACCAGTTGATCATCATCTCGACGCCGTCGGTCGACGGTGCCTCCAGCGCCTCCACGACGCTGGACTGGCTGTCGGCGCACGGGTACGCGGATCTGGTGCAGCGCTCGCTCACGGTCATCTCCGGCGTCCGCGAGACCGGAAAGATGATCAAGGTCGATGACATCGTGCAGCACTTCGAGACGCGCTGCCGGGGCGTGATCGTCGTACCGTTCGACGAGCATCTGTCGGCCGGCGCCGAGGTCGACCTGGACATGATGCGTCCGAAGACCCGCGAGGCGTACTTCAACCTCTCCGCGATGGTCGCCGAGGACTTCGCGCGCGCCCAGCAGCAGCAGGGGCTGTGGACGTCGGACGGCAACAACCCGCCGCCGCAGTTCGCCCCGCCGATGCCCGGACACCAGATGCCCGGTCAGCAGCCGTACGTGCCGCAGCAGCCGGGGCAGCCGTATCCGCCTCAGCAACCGCAGCAGCCCTACCCGCCCCATCAGCCGTACGGGGGACAGCAGCCGCATCCCCCGCACCCCGGTCCCGGCGTGCAACAGAACGGCTGGCAGCAGTCGCTGCCGTCCCAGGCCCAGTCCGCGGCGAGCCCGGCGGGCCCGCCATCACCGCAGCAGCACGGCGGTCAGCCCGGGTTGCCGGGACAGCAGGACCACCCCGAACTGCAAGGTCCCGTCCCGCCCGCCGGCTGGCAACAGCACCCTCCGCAGCCGCCGTCAGCGCCTCAGCAGTAAGGCATCAGAGGTCTAAACCAATGAGGGCCCGCACCGTCCCGACGGTGCGGGCCCTCTGTGCATTCCTGCAGCCCACACGCCGTTTGGGACACCGTTGACGCGACTCGACCAGCGCTGATAAACCTTCGCTTCACCAACTGGCGAACCAGAGATCAACCCGCCTTCTCCGTGCGAGTCATGACGCGAGGTCCCTGTCCATGGTCACAAGAGTCCCACCACCCTCCGCTCAGCCACGCTCACGTATGCGTATCCTCCTGGCATCCGGTGCCGCCGCCCTCGCGTTGGCGGCCGGATCGATCGTCCCCGGGATGCCCCTCGGCGCCGCCCCGCAGCAGGCGCAGGCCGCCGACAGCGGCAAGACGACGCTGACCGTCGCAGTCGCGCAGAGTGTCGACTCGCTGAGCCCGTTCCTCGCTCAGCGGCTGATGAGCACCAGCGTGCACCGGCTCATGTACGACTTCCTCACCAACTACGACGCCAAGGACAACCACACGATCCCTGGGCTCGCCACCAAGTGGGAGCCGTCCGCCGACAAGCTGACCTGGACGTACACCATACGGTCCAACTCCAAGTGGTCGGACGGGCAGCAGGCCACCGCCGAGGACGCGGCGTGGACCTTCAACAAGATGATGACCGACGACGGCGCCGCCACTGCGAACGGCAGCTTCGTCGCGAACTTCAAGAAGGTGACGGCGCCCAGCCCGGAGGAGCTGGTCATCGAGCTGAAGCAGCCTCAGGCCACCATGGCCGCCCTCGATGTGCCGATCGTGCCGAAGCATGTCTGGGAGAAGGTCGGGGACTTCTCGAAGTTCAACAACGACACCTCGTTCCCGATCGTGGGCAACGGGCCGTACATCCTGACCGACTACAAGGTCGACCAGTATGTGAAGCTCAAGGCCAACAAGAGCTTCTGGCGCGGCGCGCCCAAGTTCGACGAGCTGGTCTTCAAGACGTACAAGGACCAGGACGCCGCGGTCGCCGCCCTGCGCAAGGGTGAGGTCTCGTTCGTCGCGGGCGCCCCCGCGCTCACGCCTGCCCAGGCCGCGTCCCTCAAGGGCGACAAGAACATCAAGGTCAACGAGGGTCCGGGCCGCCGCTTCTTCGCGCTGGCCACCAACCCGGGCGCGCAGACCAAGGACGGCAAGAAGTTCGGCGACGGCAACAAGGCCCTGCTCGACCAGAAGGTCCGCCAGGCGCTCTTCCTGTCGATCGACCGCAAGACCATCATCGACAAGGTCTTCCAGGGCCACGCCGTCGAGGGCCAGGGTTACATTCCGCCGCGCTTCTCGGACTACTTCTGGCAGCCGTCCGACAGCCAGAAGCTGTCGTACGACCCCGACCGGGCGGGCCGGCTCCTCGACCAGGCGGGGTACAAGCTCAAGGGCGACCAGCGCGTCGGCAAGGACGGCAAGCCGCTCGACCTGCGCATCCTGTGCCACGCCACGGACCCGAACGACAAGGCGATCGGCAAGTACCTCAAGGAGTGGTGGGGCAAGCTCGGCATCGGCCTGAAGGTCGACTGCCGCGACGACGTCTCGGTGCCCTGGTACGCCGGTGAGTACGACCTCGCCTTCGACGGCTGGTCCGTCAACCCGGACCCGGACTTCGTCCTGGGCATCCACACCTGCGCGGCCCTGCCCGGCAAGGCCAAGGAGAGCGCGGCCACGGACAACTTCATCTGCGACAAGACGTACGACGAGCTGTACAAGAAGCAGCTCGCCGAGTATGACCCGGCCAAGCGGGCGGACATCGTCAAGCAGATGGAGTCGTGGATGTACGACTCCGGGTACATGAACATCATCGCGTACCCGAACGCGGTCGAGGCGTACCGCACCGACCAGATCAAGTCCATCACCACCATGCCCGAGTCGGCCGGCAACATCTACGGCCAGGACGGGTACTGGAGTTGGTGGTCGGCCGTTCCGGTGGCCGCCGACGGCAAGAACGGCTCGGTCGGTGACAGCGGTGGCAGCTCCACCGGTGTCGTCATCGGCATCGTCGTCGCCGTGGTGGTGGTCGCCGGTGGCGGGTTCCTCCTCGCGCGGCGCCGCCGCAGCACGGCGGAGGAACGCGAATAATCACGCGAACGGGATGAGAGGGACCGGCAGGGGGGCCACGGCATCGCGTCCCCCGGCCGGTCCCTCCAAGTGCAGCACGAGTAACGAGAGTTCCCCATGACAGCTGACAGCACTCCGGCGCTCGTGCAGAACGCGGATGCGGACACCGACGGCCTGGCTCCGGCCGGCCCGTCGGTCGCCCGCGACGCACGGGCGCGCAACACCAAGGCCTATCTCCAGTACGTGGCGGCAAAGATCGCGGGAGCGGTCATCTCCCTGTTCGCCGTTCTGGTCACCAGCTTCTTCCTCTTCCGGCTCATCCCCAGCGACCCCGTGAAGCAGATGACCGGCGGCCGCCGCGTCTCCGCCGAGCAGCTCCAGTCGCTCAGACACCAGTTCGGCCTCGACCAGCCGCTCTGGAAGCAGTTCACGAGCTACGTGGGTGATGCGCTGACCGGGGACTTCGGTACCTCGTTCCAGTTCCACACCCCCGTCATCGACAAGATCACCGAGGCGCTCCCGGCGACACTTCTGCTCACCGGCACGGCGTACGTCCTCTACACGGCGCTCGGCATCTGGCTCGGGACCCGTACCGCCTGGCGCAACGGGTCCCGCAGCGACCGCTTCAACACTGCGTTCGCGCTCACGCTCTACTCGGTGCCGTCGTTCTGGCTGGGTCTGCTCCTGATCATTGTCTTCTCGGTGGGCATCGGCCCGATCCCCGGCATGTTCCCGACGGGCGGCCTGGAGTCGGGCGGCGAGACAGGCTTCGCCTACGTCCTCGATGTCGCCCATCACCTGGTGCTTCCCGTGATCACACTGGTCGCGGTCGGCTATGCGCAGACGCTGCTCGTGATGCGTTCCTCGCTCCTCGACGAAATGGGCAGCGACTATCTGACGACGGCCCGCGCCAAGGGGCTCCGTGACGATGTCGTACGACGCAAGCACGCCGTCCCGAACGCGATGCTGCCGACGTTCACCCTGATGTTCGTGAACCTCGGGCATGTGGTGGCGGGCCAGATCCTGGTCGAGACGGTGTTCTCCTGGCCGGGCCTCGGCGGTCTCTTCTACCAGGGGCTGAGCGTGCCCGACCTTCCTCTCGTCCAAGGACTGTTCTTCGTCTTCGCCACCGCGGTGATCCTGGCGAACACCCTCGCCGACGTGCTGTATCCGCTGCTCGATCCCCGGGTGGGCCGATGACGACCGAACCGTTGCCCGTGCAGAACGAAGCGGGCGTGACCAAGAACCCGCGCGCCCTGGCCCGGGCCCGTAAACGCCAGTCCCTGGCCCGCTTCTGGCGGGAGTACCGGACACACCGGGGCGGCCTGTGGGGGCTGGCCGGGCTGATCCTGATCGCGCTGATCGCGGTGTTCGCGCCCACACTGGTCGGCGCCGACTCCCAGAGCGTCACCGCCGCACCGGGCGGCGCCCTCGAATCACCCAGCGGAGAATTCCCGCTCGGTACGGACCAGTTCGGACGCAGCGTCCTGGCACTGCTGGTGTGGGGTGCGCGTGTCTCGCTCACGGTGGGAATGCTCGCCGCGTTCCTGTGCGTGGCGATCGGTACGGTCGTCGGGATCGTCGCGGGCCACTTCCACGGCTGGTACTCGACGGTTCTGATGCGCGTCACCGACTGGTTCCTGGTGATGCCGACCCTCGTTCTCGCGATCGCGCTCGCCACGGTGATGGACCGCTCCCTCTGGACGGTCATCCTTGCCATCGGCGTGACGACCTGGCCGACCACGGCCCGTCTGGTCCGCGCCCAGACGCTCGCCGTGGAGTCCCGTCCCTATATCGAGCGCGCCCGCGCCCTGGGCGGCGGCCACGGGCACATCATGGCCCGTCACGTCCTGCCGAACGTGATGCCGCTGGTGCTCGCGCAGACCACGCTCGTGATCTCCAGCGCGATTCTCACCGAGGCCACGCTCGCCTTCCTCGGCCTCGGCGACCCGACCATCACCTCCTGGGGCGGCATGCTTCAGGACGCGCGCGAGGCGGGCGCCGTGAGCGCCGGCGACTGGTGGTACCTGGCACCGCCCGGCATCGCCATCGCCCTGGTGGCGCTGTCGTTCACACTGTGCGGGCGTGCCATCGAGTCCGTCCTCAATCCCAAGCTGGGGGTGGCCCGTTGAGTACACCGAGCACACAGAAGACCCCCCTGCTGGAGGTACGCGACCTCTCGGTGACGTACGCCGGCGGAGCGCAGGCGGTCCGGGGCGTCAACCTCACGGTCGACGCGGGCCAGAAGCTCGGCATCGCCGGTGAGTCCGGGTGCGGCAAGTCGACGCTGGCGCTCGCGCTGCTGCGACTGCTGCCGGCCCGGACGAAGGTCACCGGCGAGATCCTGCTGAACGGCGAGGACGTCCTCACCATGAAGTGGGGTCAGGTCAGGGCCGTGCGCTGGGCAGGTGCCTCGATCGTGTTCCAGGGCGCGATGCACTCGCTCAACGCCGTGCACCGCATCGGGGACCAGATCGCCGAGCCGATCCTCCTGCACAAGAAGGCGACCCCGTCCGGGGCCAAGCGGAAGGTCGGCGAACTCCTGGAGCAGGTCGGGCTGCCGGCCGCGCGTGCGGACGCGTATCCGCACGAACTCTCCGGCGGGCAGCGGCAGCGCGTGATGATCGCGATGGCGCTCGCCTGCGACCCGGGCCTGATCATCGCGGACGAGCCGACGACGGCCCTCGATGTGATGATCCAGGCCCAGATCCTTCGGCTGATCGAACAGCTGGTGTCCGAGCAGGACCTCGGCCTGATCATGATCAGCCATGACCTGGCGGTGCTCGCGGACACCTGCGACCGGCTCGCGGTGATGTACGCGGGCCGGGTCGTGGAGGAGGGACCCGCCGCCGCGGTCTTCGAGAGCGCGCAACACCCGTACAGCAAGGCCCTGTCGGGCGCCTTCCCCCGGATCGGCGACCGGTCCTCCCGGTTCGCGCCCCGCGGGCTGCCCGGTGACCCGCCGGACCCGTCGGCGCTGCCGGCCGGCTGCACGTTCCACCCGCGCTGTCCGGTGGCACTGGACTCCTGCACCACGCAGGACCAGGAGCTGCGGGACGCCGGCGCGGCACGGCGGGCAGCCTGCGTGCTGGTGGAGCCGGAGGCGGCCGCGGCCTCGCTGGGGCAGGGCGCCGAGGAAGCAAGGAGTACATCATGACCACCACCACTCCCCTGCTCAGCGCGGAGGGACTGAAGGTCACCTTCCCCGGCCGGCGCGGTGCGGCCGCGGCGCGCGCGGTGGACGGCGTCGACCTGGACATCCGGCCCGGCGAGATCGTCGCCCTGGTCGGCGAGTCCGGGTGCGGCAAGACGACGCTGGCACGCTCCCTGCTGGGGCTGGTTCCTCCGACGTCCGGGGCGGTCACCTTCGACGGCAAGCCGCTCGACTACGCGGGCCGCGCACTGAAGGCGTACCGCAAGCGGGTGCAGCTGGTGCTCCAGGACCCCAGCGGCTCGCTCAACCCGCGGCACACGGTGTACGAGGCGGTGGCGGAGGGCCTGCGGATCCACGGCTACGCGGGGGACGAACGGGCCGCCGTCGCGGAGGCCCTGTCGCGGGCCGGGCTGCGGCCCCCCGAGCGGTTCTTCCTGCGCTACCCGCACGAGCTGTCGGGCGGCCAGCGCCAGCGCATCGTGATCGCGGGCGCACTCGTCCTGGAACCGGAACTCATCGTGGCCGACGAGCCGGTGGCCTCACTGGACGCGTCGGTGCGCGGCGAGATCCTGGCCCTGCTGCTGCGGCTGAGGGATGAACTGGGCCTGTCGGCGCTGGTGGTCACGCACGACCTCGGTCTGGCGTGGAACATCGCCGACCGGGTCGCGGTGATGTATCTCGGCCGGATCGTCGAGACGGGCGAGGTCGAGCAGATCCTGACGGCACCGCAGCATCCGTACACCAAGGCACTGCTGTCGGTGCTGCCGGAGGCCGAGGGCGATCCGGTGATCCTCACGGGTGAACCGCCGGACCCGTCGAAGGTGCCGTCCGGCTGCCGCTTCCACGCGCGCTGCCAGATCCTCGCCTCGGGCGAGGCGGAGCGGGCAGGGGTGGCGGACGCGTGCCGTACGCAGGATCTTCCGTTGCTCGCGGGGGGCGGGGAGACGCAGGTGGCGTGCCACTGGGCGCATGCGGTGGTGGGCGTGCAGTCGTAGGGAAGTGGCCCCGGTCGGCCGGGCGTCCGGCCGATCGCTCCGGGCCGGACGCGGCCCCGCCCCGATCAATGCCTCAGCGCTCAGACACTGACCGCCGGTGGCTTTCTGCCCTGTCCGGCCGCCCGGCCCCGGTGACCGTCCCGGGGTCGGGCGGCGTCCGTTCCGCCGTCTCCAGGGAGCGTTCCAGCTTGCCGAGGAGCCGGCTCAGCTGACGCCGCTCGGCCCCGGTCAGCTCGGCCAGCATCCGCTCCTCGTTGGCGAAGTGCGCGACCGCGACCACATCGGCGATCTCGATTCCCCGGTCGGTGAGCCGCGCGTACACGACCCTGCGGTCGCCGGGATCGCGCTCCCGGGTCACCAGGCCGGCCTTCTCCAGCCGGTCCAGACGCAGTGTGATGCCGCCGGTGGTGACCAGCGATATGTCGGCGAGTTCACCGGCGGTCCGCCGGTAGGGTGGTCCTGACCTGCGCAGAGTCGCGAGGACATCGAAGGACGCCATGTTCAGGTCGAAGCAGTCGAAGAGGTCGGACAGCAGTCCCTGGTAGCGCAGGAAGCTGCGGTGGAGCCGGCCGAGCACCTCCATCGGGGAGGCGTCGAGACCGGGCAGCTCCCGCTTCCACTGCCCCAGAATGAGGTCGACCGCGTCGGGACTGCTGGAAGCTCTACGAGTCATGTGCGGTGGGAGGACGGCGCCGGCGCCGGGACCCCGCGCCTCCTTCCGGGAGTGGAGCATGCGGTGCGGTCACGATACAGCCGGTGCCCGGCGCCGGACCCTTGTGGTGACTATCTCCAAGTGCTAGAAATCTCAGCATTAGCTGTTTCAGTTCTTAGATAACTCTCCGTGGTGCCCTTGGTGACCAACCGCTGCACCGCTCCAGGAGGCACAGTCCGCATGCTCCTGCTCCCCACCGGGATGGTGGCGCCCACCCAGCGCACCATCCCCGATTTCGCCCTGGAACGACCCGTGACGGTGGCCGAAGCCGTGGCGGCGGGGGCAACCCGCGGTGCGGTCTACGCACAGGGTTGCAGCGACCTCTTCGCGCAGTTCCGCGAGGGTCTCGACTGCCGGACCCTCGTATCGCTGGAGCGCGTGCCCGAGCTGGGCGTGGTCGAGTGGGACGGCTCGACGCTGGAGATCGGCGCCGGGGTCGACCATCACGCCGGCTCGCGCGACGCCGGGGTGCGAGCCGCCCTGCCGGGTCTGGCCTCGGGATGGGGCAGCATCGCCACCCAGCGGATCCGGCGGCGGGCCACCCTCGGCGGGAATCTGATGGCGCGACGTACCCGGTACGAGATGTCGGTGATGCTGAGCGCGCTCGACGCGGAGCTGGACTTCCTGACGGTCGACGGCACGGTCACCGTCTCGCCGGCCGCGCTGTGGGACCGCGCGGAGCCACTGGGCGGCCTGCTGCGGGCGGTCAGGATCACGGACGTAAGTCAGGTGTGGTTCGGCTACGAGCGCTCGATGCGTCCGCTGATGACGGTGGCCGCGGCAGTCCGCGCGGGCACCGTCACGATGACGGTGGGCTCCGAGTACACCCGTCCGTACACCGTCGGCGCCCCGCTGGGCACCCATCCCGTCGAGATCGCGGCCGCGCTGCCCGAGGCGGTCGGCGACGCGGCCGGGAGCGCCCGCTACCGGCGTCATGTCGCGGCCGTGCTGCTCGGACGGCTGCTGGAACGGCGCACCACCGAAGAGGGGACCCCCCGATGAACAGCGACATGACCGGCGACACGGGGGGCCGGCTCACGATCGACTTCGCCGTCGACGGCCGGCCGCGCACCGAACGGATCACGCCCAACACCGTCCTGCTCGATCTGCTCCGCGACCGCTACGGCATGACCGGCGTCAAGGCGTCCTGCGAGCGCGGCGTCTGCGGCGCCTGCACCACGCTGATCGACGGGACCCCCTCCGCCTCCTGCAGCGTCTTCGCGTTCAGCGTCGACGGCCGCGCGGTGGAGACCATCGCGGGACAGGCCACGGGTGGAGAACTGAGCCCGGTACAGCGCGCCTTCGCCGAGTGCGGCGGCTTCCAGTGCGGCTACTGCACCCCCGGCATGATCATGCTGACCACGGCCCTGCTGAGGGAGGACCCGGAGCCGGACGACGAGACGATCCGCTCCTGGATCTCCTCCAATGTGTGCCGCTGCACCGGCTATCAGATGATCATCGACTCGGTACGCAGGGCAGCCGAGCTGATCCGTGACGCCGGACCGGCCCGGGACACCGAGGACGCCCGATGACCACCTCCCGCATCGGCACCCACGACCGCCGCACCGACGCGACTCTCAAGGTCACCGGCGCCGCGCAGTACACCGCCGACATCCGGCTCCCCGGCATGCTGCACGCCAAGGTGCTCCGCAGCCCGCACGCCCACGCCCGCCTGGTGTCGGTCGACAGCGCCAAGGCCCGCGTGCTGCCGGGGGTGCACGCCGTGCTGACCCGCGACAAGCTCGACGGACTCGACCCCACCTACGGCTACTTCATCAAGGACCAGCCGGTCGTCGCCCTGGACCGGGTGCGGTACGCGGGCGATGTGGTGGCGGCCGTCGCCGCCGAGTCCGAGGCGGTGGCGCTGCACGCGCTGGAGCTGATCGAGGTGGTGTACGAGCCGCTGCCCGCCGTCCCCGGCATCGAGGCCGCTCTCGCGCCGGACGCCCCGGAGCTGTTCGAACAGGCTCCCCCGGGCATCGTCCCTCCCTATGGAACAGGGGCCTCCGGTCAGCTCCGGCCCCGGCCCAACGTCTGTTACGAGTTCCGGTACGAGACCGGCCCGGACTCCGTCTGGGACGACTGCGACCACGTCTTCGAGGACTCCTTCACCTTCTCCAGGATGAACCACTTCCATCTGGAGCCGTTCGTCACGGTCGCGGATGTGCGCGGCGAGGAGATCGAGATCTGGACCTCGACCCAGAACCCGTTCCCGCTGCGCAAGGAGCTGGCCCGGGTGCTGCGTGCCCCGGAGAGCCGGATCCATGTCCATGTGCCGTTTGTGGGCGGTGGGTTCGGCTCGAAACACAACTGCAAGACCGAGCCGATCGCCATCCTGCTGTCGCGGGCGGCCGGCCGGCCGGTGCGCTACTGCCTGACGACAGAGGAAGGTTTCCTCACGCTCAGCCAGCACGCCGCCATCCTGAAGGTGAGGACGGGGGTCATGGCGGACGGGACGTTCGTCGCGCGCGAGAGCGAGGTGCTGCTGGACGCGGGCGCGTACTCCGACGGCAGCCCGCTGGTCGCGGAGAAGGCCTGCTACCGGATGCCGGGGCCGTACCGCTGGCAGCACATCCGTTCCTCCTCCTCGTGCGTGATGACGACGACCACACCCGCCGGCCCGTTCCGTGGCTTCGGGGCGACACAGGCCACGTGGGCGTCCGAGAGCCAGGTCGACATGATCGCCGAGCGGCTCGGGATGGATCCGTACGAGCTGCGCATGAAGAACCTCAAGCGGCTCGGGGAACCGTTCGTGCCCGGCGAGAGCGGGATCGACAGCGATCTCGCCGAGGGCCTGGACGCGGTCGCCGATGCGCTCGGCTATCACGGGCGCGAACGCGTACCCCATCGAGGCATGGGGTTGGCCATCGGTTTCAAGGACGGCGGAGGGGTGAACAAGCCCGCGCAGGCCCGGGTGAAGATCACGGCCACCGGCTCGGTCTATGTCAGCTCCGGCACGGTCGAGATCGGCCAGGGCGCCTCGACCTCGCTCTGCCAGGTCGCCGCCGAGGTGCTCGGCACGGATCTCGAGCGGGTGCGCTACGCGCCGGTCGACACCGATGTCACCCCTTACGACCAGGGCACCAACGCCTCGTCCGGGATGACGGTGATGGGCACCGCGGTACTCAGGGCCGCCCGGGACGCCAGGTCGAAGGTGCTCGCGTTCGCAGCCGAGCAGCTCGGCTGCGACCCGACCGAACTGACTCTGCAGGACTGGGCGGTACGGCGCGGGGAAGACGCGCCGGTTCCGCTGCCGGGCCTTGTGGCAAGGGTCTTCGGCGGTACGGGGTACGAGTTCCACGGCGAGGGCTTCTTCAAGGCGCCGCTCTCCTCCGACGCCCCGCTGGAGTCCCCCTGCCTGTTCTGGGAGATCGGCTGGGCGGGCGCCGAGGTCGAGGTCGACCCGGACACCGGAAAGGTGACGGTCCTGCAGCTGGTGGCGAGCGGCGACGTCGGCCGGGCCGTCAACAAGTTGCTCTGCCGCGGTCAGGATGAGGGAGCCGCCGTGATGGGGCTGGCGCAGGCGATGTTCGAGGAGATGCGGTACGAGGACGGCGCGCTGCTCAACGGTGAGGCGCTGGACTACCGGGTGCCGATGGCCGAGGACCTCCCCGAGCGCTTCGTGTCGATCACCCAGGAGCAGGGCCACGGGCCCGGCCCGTTCGGCGCCAAGGGGGCCGGCGAGGGCGCCATGGTCCCGGTCGCGGCGGCCGTCGCCAATGCGGTGCAGGACGCCACAGGTGCGCGGGTGACCACGCTGCCGCTCTCCCCCGAGCGGGTCTTCGACGCACTGTGTGCACGGCCACGGGAGCGCACTCAGCCGCGCTGATCCGTACCGCCCCAGCCGGCCCATGGCTCATCCGCCCTGGGCCGGTGAGTCATGTCCGCACCTCACCCACCATCAAAATGCCTGGTCAGGCCAGATTCACTTCGTTATGAAATCTAAGTGCTTAGTTGTTGACCCCTAAGACACTTCTTTCTAGGGTCGCCGCAACTCCTCTGTTCGCGGAAGGATTCCCATGTCAATCGTGGCCACCGGCCCCACCATGAGCTCCATCTCGGCCAGGCTCGAACGCCTGCCGAGCTCCCGCTGGCACATCAAGGTCCGCACCCTCATCGGCGCCGTCACGTTCTTCGAGGCGTTCGACCAGCTGCTGACCGCCTCCGCACTGCCCGTCCTGACCGAACAGTGGAAGCTGAGCACCGGCCAGGGCACGCTGATCGTCACCAGCGGTTCTGTCGGCATGCTGCTCGGCGCCCTCGTCGCCGGCTGGCTCGGCGACCGCATCGGCCGGGTCCATACCGTCGCGCTCGGCGTGGCCGTGACCGCGCTGGCCAGCCTCGCCGTCGCCGTCTCGCCCGGCTTCGCCCTTTTCGCCGCCTTCCGGTTCGTCCAGGGGCTCGGCATCGGCGGCGTCGTGCCCGTCGCCGCCACATACATCAATGAGATAGCGCGCGCCGACCACCGCGGTCGGTTCGTGCTGCTGTACGAGCTCATCTTCCCGGCCGGTCTCGCCTCGGCGACCCTGGTCGCCAGCTGGGTGGTGCCCAGCTTCGGCTGGCGTGTGATGTTCCTGATCGGTGCCCTGCCCGTGCTGCTGGTGGTCGTCCTGCGCCGCCAGGTCCCCGAGTCGCCCCGCTGGCTGCTCTCCCGCGGCCGGGTCGAGGAGGCCGAACAGGTCATCGCCCGGATCGAGCGGGACGTCGAGAAGTCCACCGGCACGCAGCTGCCGGAGGCCGGCCCCGCGACAGCCGTCGAGACGGCCCGCGGCGGCCTGCGCGACCTGTTCACCGGCCGCTATCTGCGGCGCACGGTGGTCGTCTCGGGTCTGTGGTTCGTCGCGTACTACGTCAACCACGGCATCGCGACCTGGCTGCCCTCGCTCTACACCAAGACGTTCGGCCTCGATCTGCGCACCGCGCTGAACTACTCACTGCTGAGCAATGTGACCGGGCTGATCGGCTGTCTCCTCGTGGCCCTGATCATCGACCGGGTGGGACGCCGGATCTCGCTCACCATCGGGCTCGGCGGCGCGGCCGTCGCCCTGCTCTCGCTGGCCGTCTCCGGTGCCACCTCGGGCGGACAGGTCGCGGTCTGGGCGTCGGTCGCGACGCTCTTCGTATTCGCGACCAATGTCAGCCTGTACCTCTACACACCGGAGCTGTACCCGACGCGCAGCCGTGCGCGCGGGGCGTCGTTCGGCGGGGTGTGGAACAGGCTCGGTGTCATCCTCGGACCGATCGTGGTCGGCGCGATCATCGGCTCGGGCGGCAGCCTGACGATGGTCTTCGCCCAGCTGGGCTGCATGGCGGTGGTCGGCGCGGTGATCGCACTGTTCGCGGTGGAGACCAAGGGGAAGACGCTGGAGGAGCTCAACTCCTGAGCCGCCTCCCGGTGGCCTACGGCTCCGGCCGGGACCGCGCACGGTGGTCCCGGCCGGAGCCGTAGGTGAGAGAAGGATCAGCTGCGGTCGTACGCCGCGACCAGCTCGCTCGCCCGCTTCACATCGGCGGCGATCGCCACCAGCAGGTCGTCGATCGAGTCGAACTTCTGCATCCCTCGGACGTACGCGAGGAAGTCGACGGAGACATGGAGCCCGTACAGGTCAAGACCCACGCGGTCGATCGCGTACGCCTCCACCGTCCGCTCCGTGCCGTCGAACTGCGGGTTCGTGCCGACCGAGATCGCGGCGGGCATCGCCTCGCCGTTCGCGTTCAGCCAGCCCGCGTACACGCCGTCGGCGGGGATCGCGGTGTGCGGCAGGGTCTCCACGTTCGCCGTCGGGAAACCCATGTCGCGGCCGCGCTGTGCGCCGCGGACCACGATGCCCTCGACACGGTGCGGGCGGCCCAGGATCTCGGCGGCGCCCGCCACATCGCCCTCGGCGACGAGCCGGCGGGTGAGGGTGGACGAGAACGGCTCGCCGCCGCCCGCCTGGCCGCTCACATACAGGTCGATGACCTCGACGCTGTAGTCGTACGTCGCGCCGAACTCGGTGAGAAGCTGCACGTTCCCCGCGGCCTTGTGGCCGAAACGGAAGTTGGGACCCTCGATGACGAGCTGCGCGTGCAACTTGTCGACCAGCACCTTCACGATGAAGTCGGCCGGCGCCAGCTTCGAGAACTCGGTCGTGAACGGCAGGATCAGCAGCGCGTCCACTCCCAGCTCGGCCATCAGCTCTGCGCGCCGGTGGTGCGGGGCCAGCAGCGGCGGGTGGCTGCCGGGCCGTACGACCTCGCTGGGGTGCGGGTCGAAGGTCACGACGACCGACGGCACGCCCAGCTCGCGCGCACGGTCCACCGCCCTGCCGATGATCAGCTGGTGCCCGCGGTGCACCCCGTCGTAGGAGCCGATGGTGACGACGCTGCGTCCCCAGTCCTGGGGGATGTCCTCCAAGCCACGCCAGCGCTGCACTGTGACCGCTCCTCGCCCGAACCTGTGTACGTGGGTTTACCTCTTATGCAGGTCTAAGACTGCCATGCTCCCGACCTGCGGCCTGCATCGGCATCGTCATCCCGCTGGACAGGGCCTCCACGGTCCGCCGCGCACTGGGGCCCACGACGGCCGCCCACTCCTGCGGCGCACCGGCCAGCCACCCGGTGACCAGCTGGGCGAATCCGGGCACGTCACGGGCCAGTTCGACCAGCCTGCGGTCGAAGCGGGCCGCGCCTTCGGGGGTGCGCACCAGCAGCATCCCGGTGCGATGGACCAGGGCCCGGGTACGGACCGGCGCCCGCCGGGCGGATCCGGTCGCCGCTGCACCGAGCAGTGCTTCGAGCACGACCGGGTCACGGTGGGCGCGCTGCTCGAACTCCAGCAGGACCTCCAGCAGCTCGGCGCGCAGCGCCCCGGAAGCCGGGGTGCCGGGCGCGGCCAGCACCCGGGCGAGTGCGCCCCGCACGGGTGCGGGAGGCGGACGGTCCCGCAGCAGGCCGCTCATCAGGGGCAGCAGCAGGGCGCGGGCGGCGGGTCCGTGCTCCAGCCTGCGGTCGATGTACGCGGCAGTATGCGCGCCGCCCTCCGGATGGCTGTCGACGTAGGCCCGCACCAGGCCGGCCGCGTGCAGGGCCAGCGCCGGGGCGTCGATCCCGGCGAGCGAGCGCAGCACCTCGCCCGCACCGTCCCCGGGCCGGGTGAGCGCCTCCCGGAACGCGTCGATCACCGGCTCGCGATGGGTCGGCAGGGCGACGACGAAGTCGGCCGCGGACAGCTGCGGATCTCCCTGCGCGAAGACCCGCAGGGCCTGCGGCAGATAGCGGTCCCGGGTGTGCGGATCGCGTACGAGGAGCGTCAGCGCGGCTCCGTGCAGGTCGGTGTCGGCGGGGTGGGCCAGCAGGGCGAGCGCGGAGCGGCGCAGCAGTGCGCGGTCGGCTTCGGCAGTGACGTGCGGTGCGGTGACGAGCCCGTACGAGGCGGCGGCGACCCGCAGGGCCCGCCGCTCGTCGTCGCGGGCCCAGCGCTCGACGGCCCGGCACAGCGCGGCCGGCTCGTCCTCGGACAGCGCGGCGAGCAGTTCGTCGGCGCGCGGGTGGACGGTCGTGACGAGGGCGTCGATCAGATCGTCGACGGCGAGGTCACGACGGGCGTGGAGGAGCGCCTGCGCGGCGGCGGCGACGGTCGGCCGCAGCACCACAGCGTCCTCGGCACCGTCCCCGACGGGCAGTGGGCGCTCATCGGTGAACCAGAGGCAGAGCAGGGGCTGCACGGTCCGGGGCTGGGCGACGAGCCGCCTGGCCACCAGATCCAGGAACCGCTCCTCGCCGCTGTCCCCGCCCGTGTCACCACACACGGCGGACCGGCCCCGTCGGCCGTCGCGGTCGCTGTCCCAGCCGTCGCCGCGCGGCGGGCCGTCCACGGGCACCAGCCGCCGCAGCAGGTCGATCCGGTCCGCCTCGGGCAGCCGTAGCCGCAGCCAGAACCATGGTCCGAACTCGGCATACGCCCCCAAGGGACGTCCCCGGTGTACCGGGCCGGGCGGGACTTCGCAGGGACCGCCTGGCTCCCCTGGTCCTCCCTCGACGCCGGACCGGCGGACGATACGCCCGGCGAGAAGCCGCAGCACTCCCAGGTGCGGCCTGGCATCAGGCACCCGGAGCAGTGTCTGCGACAGGAGGTGAGCGGCCCACCAGGAGGCATCACGCAGCGGTCCGGTGTCCTCGGCCCCGCGGGGCCCGGCAGCGCCCTCGTCCGGACCTGCCGCAGCCTTCGGGATCACGGCGGCCTGCCGCCGGGCGGCTGTGGCCGGTCCGTCCGTCCTCGTGGACAGCCGGTCCATGGCCTCGATCAGATCGGCCAGCCGACGGGAGAGCGCGGCGGCGCCGTGCCTGCGGCCCAGGAGCAGGAGGGCCTGGACCACCGGGCCGATCCGATGGCGCGGTACGGGGAGCGTGTGGGGTTCGCGCGACGCCGTCGGCGCCCTTCCCGGTGTCGGCCCTGAAGCCGCCTCGGCCGCCGGCACATGTCCCCGCCGGGAGGCAGCCGACGCCCGGCGGCTCGTCTGCGGGCTCCTCGGGGCCGGAACACGCTCCTCCGCCGCCGCTCCGGCCCCACCGCCCGGCTCCTCCTCGTGCCATCGGTGCACCAGCGACCGCAGCGCCACGTCCAGGTCCAGGTGGGCGCCCTGCACCCAGTCACCCAGCTCCTCGTGCGCGAAGCGGTAGCCCGCGCCCGCGGGGACCAGCAGGCCCTCGGTGAGAACCGCCGGCGCCCAGCCCGTGCGCCAGGGGAAGACCTCCTCGAACGCCGCCCGGTCCAGCTCCCCCTGCCCCGGTCCCAGACAGCGCCGCGCCGCCTCGTGGACCTGTCCTGTCACCCGGGCGGCCAGCCGCCGCACCGCCGTGCCCCTGAGCGCCGGACGGGATGCCGCGGCGATCCGGACCGCGATGCGCAGGCACATCAGGTCCAGATGGGCGCCGAAGACGTCGTCCGTGTCCGGCTGCCCGGCTACGTCTCCGGGAAGCGCCGCGCGTACCTCGGCGAGCAGGCGCAGGGTGAGCGGATGCCGGTCGTGGCCTGGGGCCAGGGCGTCGGCCGGGACGGCGTACCGCTCCCGGGCGCGCTCGGCCTGGCTCGCGGTGAGGTCGCCGAGCCGGACGGCGGCCGGCAGCCGCCGGGCCGGCCTGGCGGGGCGGTGCAGCGCTCCGGGCGGGCAGAACGCGCCGGCAGCCTCCCAGTGTTCGGGCCGGCAGGCGATCACCATCCGTGCCCCGTTGCTCCGCAGCCAGTCGACCGTTCCCGCCGTCCACCGGTCCAGCCGGTGGGCGAGTACGGGCGGCATCTCCTCGGGGCCGTCCAGCAGAACGAGCAGTGGGCTCCCGGAGTCGGCGGCGAGCCGGGCCACCCGCTCGGGGGTGGCCGTCGCCATGTCGCCGCAGGCCCCGGCCGCGGTGACGATCCGCCCGGCCTGCCCGAGTGTGCGGGCGATCGCGTCGGCGACCGAGGCGTCGTCGGCCAGCAGATCGGCGCCGCGCAGCCAGAGCGTGAGGGCGGGGTCGCAGCCGTGGGCCCGCCGGGCGGCGAGCGCGGCGAGTTCGGTGGTGCGGCCCGTGCCGGGTTCCGCGACGAGGCCGAGCACAACCTCGGGACGTTCCCCGGCGGCCGTGAACTCCGTGAACTCCGCTGTGATGTCCGGGCGTTCGACCGGGTCTGGCCAGGCGCCCGGACCGCCCGCGGATCCGATGGACATCGCGGCGAGCTGCAGGGCACCGGCAAGGTTGAGGTCGCGTCCGTAACCGGGGACGGTCGTCGCATTGCGCCGCAGCAGCGCGCCCAGCGGCTCGTCGGCGCCCGCGCCCACGAGCGGCACGGCGAACCCGGCGGCAGTGTGTTCGCTGCGCAGGGCGGTGCCGACCACGGCGATGACCGCACCGCTCTCCGGATCGAGCACGGGCCCGCCGACTGCCGCCCCGCGCAGCCGCAGCGCGTCTCTGCCGTCCGTGCCGAGCGCCAGCTCCATCGCGACGCCGACCCGGTAGGAGCCGTCGGTCGCGGTGTATGTCACCGGGGCCACGCCCAGCACGCGCGCCTCACGCCAGCCGTGGGCGGCGATGCGTACGTACGTACCGGCCTCGATCCGGTCCCGCAGGACGATCGGCAGCGGCCCCACGCCGAGCACGTCGAGTCCCCCGGTGCGCACCAGCGCCAGGTCCAGCTCGGGGAGCGCGGTGATCGCATCTTCATCGACGCGGCAGCAACGATCACCTGTCCCATACAGAACAAGTCGCGGGAGCCCGTCGACCGCTTCGTGACTGGTGACGACCGTGCCACGGTCATCCGCGACGAATCCCGTCCCCCGCGGCCGGCCGGCCGGATCGCAGATACGTACCAGCGTCGACCGGTCCCCGCTTCCCATGGTCCGACGTTAGGTCGGCAGTGATCAGCGCGAGAACCACTCGGAGCAAACGCGCCCCCAAGTGCACCCCTGAATCACTCCGAGCGCCTGCTCGTGGGGGTGAATTCGCGGGTTCCGGTGGACAGACACCCGAGGGGGATCGTGGAGCGGGCACGGGGGGCTGCCCGCTCCACGATGGGGATCCGGCGTCCGGTGGCGATCCCGGCGCCGACGGCCGGCCGTCAGCCGAAGACAGCGAGGCTCTTGGCCTTGCCCTTCTGCTCCTCGACCAGCACCAGGAAGGTTCCGTCGGGCCCGAAGACCGCGACCGGTCCCGGCGGGTACGAGGGCATGTCCAGCCGCACCCCGTTCAGCAGCAGCTTGGCCCGCTTCTCGTCGACGTCCCAGCGCGGGAACGCGGCGGCGGCGGCCTCCGCGACCGGCATCACGGTCAGCTCCTCCTGGTGCTGATCCAGCGTCCGCGCCGCATCGATACCGTACGGACCGACTCGGGTGCGCCGCAGTGCGGTCAGATGCCCGCCGACGCCCAGCCCGGCGCCGAGATCACGGGCAAGGGCGCGGATGTACGTACCGGAGGAGCAGACGACGGAGACGACCAGGTCGACGACCGGGGTCCCGTCCTCCGCGACCGCCTCGCGGACGTCGTGGACGTTGAAGGACGAGATCGTCACCGGCCGGGCCGGGATCTCGAACTCCTCGCCGCCGCGCACCCGCGCGTACGACCGCTTGCCGTCGATCTTGATGGCGCTGACCTTGGACGGCACCTGCATGATGGCCCCGGTCAGCGCCGCGACACCGGCGTCGATGCCCTCACGCGTGACACCCGACGCATCGGTGGACGAGGTGATCTCGCCCTCGGCGTCGTCCGTGACGGTGTCCTGGCCGAGCCGGATCGTGCCGAGGTATTCCTTCTCGGTCAGTGCGAGATGGCCGAGGAGCTTCGTGGCCTTCTCGACACCGAGCACGAGAACACCGGTCGCCATCGGGTCCAGCGTGCCGGCGTGTCCGACGCGGCGGGTGCGGGCGATGCCGCGCATCTTGGCGACCACGTCGTGCGAAGTGAA
The DNA here is from genome assembly GCF_040608395.1 of Streptomyces sp. NPDC005181. Taxonomy (NCBI): domain Bacteria; kingdom Bacillati; phylum Actinomycetota; class Actinomycetes; order Kitasatosporales; family Streptomycetaceae; genus Streptomyces; species Streptomyces sp. NPDC005181. The sequence goes on along the minus strand of NZ_JBEXID010000044.1, from coordinate 12,230 downwards.
GCCGGACGGCTTGTCGACAATGACAAGGCCGTCCGGCGTCCTGTTCTGCTGTGTCATTCGGAGGCTGAGCCCTCGTTCTCGCCGGACTCGTCCGTTTCGTCCTCAGGCTTGCGGTACGGGTCGGCGTCGCCCGCGTACTTCGCACCGGTGGACACCTCGCGGACCTCCGCGTCCTTGGCCCGCGCCTTGTCGAGGAGGTCCTCGATGGTACGGGCGTTGTCCGGCAGGGCGTCCGGGACGAAGGCCAGGGTCGGCGTGAACCGGACCCCGGTCTGCCGGCCGACCTCGGAGCGGAGCACGCCCTTGGCGCTCTCCAGCGCGGCGGCGGAGGCCACCCGCTCCTCGTCGTCGCCGTAGACCGTGTAGAAGACCGTGGCCTCCCGCAGGTCGCCGGTGACCCGTGCGTCCGTGATGGTCACGAATCCGAGCCGCGGATCCTTGATACGCCGGTCCAGGGTCTCCGCGACCACGACCTGGATGCGATCGGCCAGCTTGCGGGCCCGCGCGTTGTCGGTCACCGGTCCGTCACTCTTCCTTCTGGGTTGCTTACGGTCCGACGCTTCCGGCGTCCGACGCTTGCGCGTGGGACGGTGTCGCGTCGAACAGTTCTGACGTTGTTCAGTCTTCGTCGTTGTGCAGCCGCCGTCGAACCGACAGCAGCTCCACCTCGGGCCGGGCGGCAACCAGCCGCTCGCACCGGTCCAGCACGTCTGTGAGGTGTCCGGTGTCCCCGGAGACCACGGCAAGGCCGATCTCTGCCCTGCGATGGAGATCCTGTCCGCCCGTCTCCGCCGCACTCACCGCGTATTTGCGCTGCAGCTCGGCGACGATCGGCCGGACGATGGAGCGTTTCTCCTTCAACGACCGTACGTCGCCGAGGAGCAGATCGAAGGACAGTGTCCCCACATACATGTATGTCCGGATGTCCCGCCGGTTCGGGTTCGCGCCCTGCCAGTGCTTGGCAGGGACACAAGAACCGTACACGGAACGGCCGGGGCCGATCGACGGAAATACGACCCGTCGACCGGCCCCGACTGTTGAGGTACGGGTCAGCCTCGCGGCTTCTCGCGCATCTCGTACGTCGCGATGACGTCGTCGATCTTGATGTCGTTGAAGTTTCCGAGGTTGATACCGCCCTCGAAGCCTTCGCGGATCTCGGTGACGTCGTCCTTGAAGCGGCGCAGACCGGAGATGTTGAGGTTCTCCGCGATGACCTTGCCATCGCGCAGCAGGCGCGCCTTGGTGTTGCGCTTGACCTCGCCGGACCGGACCAGCACACCGGCGATGTTGCCCAGCTTGGACGAGCGGAAGATCTCGCGGATCTCCGCCGTACCGAGCTCGACCTCTTCGTACTCCGGCTTGAGCATGCCCTTGAGGGCCGCTTCGATCTCTTCGATCGCCTGGTAGATGACCGAGTAGTACCGGACGTCCACACCTTCGCGCTCGGCCATCTGCTGCGCACGCCCTGCGGCACGCACATTGAAGCCGATCACGATGGCGTCGGAGCCGGTCGCCAGGTCGATGTCCGACTCGGTGACCGCACCCACACCGCGGTGCAGGACCCGGATGTCGACCTCTTCACCGACGTCGAGCTGGAGCAGCGAGGACTCGAGAGCCTCCACCGAACCGGACGCGTCGCCCTTGATGATGAGGTTGAGTTCCTGGACCAGACCGGCCTTGAGCGCCTCGTCCAGGTTCTCCAGGGAGAACCGGACACCCTTGCGGGCGAAGTTGGCGTTGCGCTCACGGGCGGCACGCTTCTCGGCGATCTGACGGGCCGTACGGTCCTCGTCGACCACCAGGAAGTTGTCGCCGGCGCCCGGGACATTGGTGAGACCGAGGACGAGGACGGGGGTCGACGGACCCGCTTCCTCGACGTTCTCGCCCTTGTCGTCGAGCATCGCGCGGACTCGGCCGTACGCGTCGCCGACCACCATCGTGTCGCCGACCCGCAGGGTGCCTCGCTGGACCAGGACGGTCGCAACGGCACCGCGGCCGCGGTCGAGGTGGGACTCGATCGCAATACCCTGCGCGTCCTGCTCCGGGTTGGCCCGCAGGTCGAGCGAAGCGTCGGCGGTGAGGACGACGGCCTCCAGAAGAGCCTCGATGTTGAGGCCCTGCTTGGCGGAGATGTCGACGAACATCGTGTCGCCGCCGTACTCCTCGGCCACCAGACCGAACTCGGTGAGCTGACCGCGCACCTTGGTCGGGTCGGCACCCTCGACGTCGATCTTGTTGACCGCGACCACGATCGGCACGTCGGCCGCCTTGGCGTGGTTCAGCGCCTCGATCGTCTGGGGCATCACACCGTCGTTCGCCGCCACCACGAGGATCGCGATGTCGGTGGACTTCGCACCACGGGCACGCATGGCGGTGAACGCCTCGTGACCCGGGGTGTCGATGAAGGTGATCCTGCGGTCCTCACCGTTGACCTCGGAGGAGACCTGGTACGCACCGATGTGCTGCGTGATGCCGCCGGCCTCGCCCGCAACGACGTTCGTCTTGCGGATCGCGTCCAGCAGTCGGGTCTTACCGTGGTCGACGTGACCCATGACGGTCACGACCGGCGGACGCGAGACCAGAGCCTCTTCGCCGCCCTCGTCCTCGCCGAACTCGATGTCGAAGGACTCGAGCAGCTCGCGGTCCTCCTCCTCCGGGCTGACGATCTCGAGGATGTAGTTCATCTCGTCGGCCAGCAGCTTCAGAGTCTCGTCGGAGACGGACTGCGTGGCAGTGACCATCTCGCCGAGGTTCATCATCACGGCGACGAGCGACGCCGGGTTGGCGTTGATCTTCTCCGCGAAGTCGGTGAGGGAGGCACCGCGCGACAGCCGGACAGCCTGTCCGTTGCCGCGAGGCAGCATGACGCCGCCCACCGACGGGGCCTGCATGGCCTCGTACTCCTGGCGCCTCTGCCGCTTCGACTTGCGACCACGACGCGCGGGACCGCCGGGACGGCCGAACGCACCCTGTGTGCCACCACGGCCACCGGGGCCGCCGGGACGTCCACCGAAGCCGGGACGACCGCCGAAGCCGCCGCCACCACCACCACCGGGACGACCTGCGCCGCCACCGCCACCGCCGCCACCGGGACGACCGGCGAAACCGCCGCCACCGCCACCGGGACCGGCCGGACGACCGGCGAAGCCGCCGCCGCCACCACCGGGACGGCCTGCGCCGCCACCGCCACCGGGACGGCCTGCGCCGCCACCGGGACCACGGCCACCGCCGGGGCCACCACCGGGACGCGGGCTGGCAGCGGGACGCTGCGGCATCATGCCGGGGTTCGGACGGTTACCACCGGGCGCACCGCCCGGACGCGGAGCCTGCGGACGGGGCATGCCGCCCGGAGTCGGACGGGCACCACCCTGACCCTGCGGACGCGGGGCGCCACCGGGGCCGCCCTGCGGGCGCGGGGCACCCGAACGCTCCTGGCCGCCACCGGGACGCGGGGCGCCACCGGGACGGGGTGTCTGCGGACGGGCCATGCCCGTCGAGCCACCGGAGGTGAAGGGGTTGTTGCCCGGACGGGGACCCGCCGGACGGGCGCCGCCGGGGCGCGGGGCGCCCTGGCCTGCGGGACGGGCCGGACGGTCGCCGCCACGGCCACCGTCGCGCTCGCCACCACGGCCGCCGTCACGCTGACCGCCGGCCGGAGCCGGACGGGCGGGGCGAGGACCGGGGGTGGCACCCGCGGGACGCGGGGCCTGCTGCGGCGCGGCCGGCTGGGCCGGGGCCGGAGCGGAGAACTCTGCTGCGGGCACCGGGGTGACCGGAGCGGGCTTCGGCGCGGGCTTCGGACCCGGACGCGGGCCCGCCGACGGCGCGGAAGGCGCGGCAGCGGAAGGGGTGCTGCTGGGAGCCTCGGCTACGGCCGGCTTGGGGGCCGGGGTGCCGGGCTTCGGGGCAGCGGGACGTGCCGCAGCGGCCGGGGAGGGCGCTGCGGGCTTTGCGGGCGCGGCCTTGCGGGGCGCGCCAGGCTTCGCAGCGGACTTGCCGGCGTTGCCGCCGGGCCCCTGCAGTGCGTCAGTCAACTTGCGTACAACCGGCGCCTCGATCGTCGAGGACGCCGAACGGACGAATTCACCGAGTTCTTGGAGCTTGGCCATGACGACCTTGCTCTCGACGCCGAACTCCTTGGCGAGTTCGTATACCCGGACCTTAGCCACTTCGCTCCTTTTAGGTCCGGGTTACCGCCGGACCGTCGCTACTTCATGGGCGTACTCATCGCGTACTCATCGAGTGCTCATCGCAATCTCGACCTACTTCCAACTCGCGAGGTACCTGACCGCACGGGGTCCCGTGCCGTTCTCATTTCTTACGGTGTCACCCGCTCGACGTACCGCTGCACTTCCGCGGAATCGAGCGGCCCCTTGGCCTTGAAGGCCCGGGGGAATGCCCGGCGGCGAACCGCCAGGTCCAGACAGACAGTGACGGGGTGCACATATGCACCCCGGCCGGGCAGCGTACCGCGAGGATCAGGGACGCAAGCATCCTCGTCCACCGCGATGCGCAGCAGCTCGCTCTTTGCCACCCGCTCCCGGCATCCCACACAGGTTCGCTCAGGGCAAGCGCGGGCGCTCGTCCGGCCAGACACGTTTAAGTCTACCTCCCCGCACCGACCTCACCCCTTTGGGGCAAAAATCGAACGGATGTTGTCGTGTTCTCAGCGTCACGGAGCGTGGATCCATTCCTCAGGACCTATGTGGGTCCCGCGCTCCGTGACCGTTTTCGGGTCCATTTCCCGGACTCGACAGGTCCACTGTCCGGACGGGCGCCGGTCCACCCCTCGGACCGGCACCGGCCGATTCCGTACCGGATCAGCGCCGGTCGGCCCGGTCGCGGGCGCGCTCGGCCCGCTCCCGGTCGGCGATGTCCCGCTCGGCGTCGGTCTCGGTGTCCGGGCGGATGTCGATGCGCCAGCCGGTGAGGCGGGCGGCGAGGCGGGCGTTCTGCCCCTCCTTGCCGATGGCCAGGGACAGCTGGTAGTCGGGAACGGTGACCCGGGCGGACCGCGCTCCGAGGTCCACGACCTCGACCTTGCTCACCCGGGCGGGCGACAGCGCGTTGGCGACCATCTCGGCCGGGTCGTCCGACCAGTCCACAATGTCGATCTTCTCGCCGTGCAGTTCAGCCATGACATTGCGGACACGGCCGCCCATCGGGCCGATGCAGGCGCCCTTGGCGTTCAGGCCGGAGCGGGTCGAGCGCACCGCGATCTTGGTGCGGTGGCCGGCCTCGCGAGCGATCGCGCAGATCTCGACGGAACCGTCGGCGATCTCCGGGACCTCCAGCGCAAAGAGCTTCTTGACCAGGCTGGGGTGGGTCCGGGACAGGGTCACGGACGGACCGCGCACACCCTTGGCGACCCGCACGACATACGAACGAAGCCGCAGACCGTGGGTGTACTCCTCGCCGGGCACCTGCTCCTGCACCGGCAGGATCGCTTCCAGCTTGCCGATGTCGACCAGCACGTTCTTCGGGTCCTTGCCCTGCTGGACCACGCCGGTGACGACATCGCCCTCGTGGCCCGCGTACTCGCCGAACGTCCTGTCGTCCTCGGCGTCACGCAGCCGCTGCAGGATGACCTGCTTGGCGGTCGTCGCGGCGATCCGGCCGAAGCCGGACGGGGTGTCGTCGAACTCCTCGGGCTGCTGGCCCTCTTCGAGGTCGGCCGGGTCCTCCTTCGCCCACACCGTCACATGGCCGCGCTCGTCGAGCTCCACGCGCGCGCGGCGGTAGCTCCCGTCGGTGCGGTGGTAGGCGATGAGGAGGGCCGACTCGATCGCCTCGACGAGCACGTCGAAGGGGATCTCCTTGTCCTGTGCCAAGCCCCTCAAGAGCTTCACATCGATGTCCACGGCTACGCCTCCTCTTCCTTCTTGTCCTTGCGGTTGAATTCGATCTCGACGCGTGCCTTGGCGATCTCGTCGAAGGCGACCCGGCGGGACGTGGGCCTGCGGCCCTTGACGCCCGGCACTTCGAGGTCGAGCCCGTCGTCGTCGATCGCGATGATGCGGGCCACCAGCTCGCCGGCGGCTCCCCCCGTGGTCAGCTGCAGCTTGACCAGGCGGCCGGTGGCGCGTACGTAGTGGCGGTGCTCCGTCAGCGGACGGTCGGCACCGGGAGAACTCACTTCGAGGACATACTCGTCCTCGCCCATCGCGTCGGTCTCGTCGAGCTTCTCGGAGATCGCGCGGCTCAGCTCGGCGCAGGCGTCGAGCTCCACGCCCTCGTCGGAATCCACGATGATGCGCAGCACACGCCGACGGCCGGCCCGGGACACCTCGATCTCCTCGAGATCCAGCTCCTTGGCGCTGACGAGCGGTTCGAGCAGCCCTCGCAGCCTCTCGCTCTGGGTGGTGCTCATCCGGGTGACTCCTCGGCCGCGTGTGCTGTTGTGTGGTTCGTCGCGTGTCAGGTCAAAGGGTATCCGGTCCCAAGGGGTGTTGCCGTCCGTCGGCCGCTGGGCCGCGGGTACGCTCGCCTGCGGTGATCACTTCAGGACAGATCCTGTCAGGACAGATCGACACCCGAAGGAGAACAGGTGCGGCGCACGGGGACGACGCGCAGGGGTGCGCTCACCGCGACGGGGGCGATCGCCCTGGGGGTGACGCTGGCCGGCTGCGGGGTCGGTGACGGCGGCGAAGGCCGGGAGAACACCACGATCGCCGACGCGCAGGCCGCTGCGGCCCAGGTGGAGAACACCCTGCGGATGACGGCCGCGCGCACGAGCCGGAGCCTGCTCGTCCAGTACGACCAGGTCGTCAAGGCGCATCCGAAGACCGAGGCGGGACTCGCACCGCTGCGGGACGCGGTACAGGCACACACGAAGGCGCTGTCGCCGGGCGAGGGCGGGGCGCCCGCCCTCTCACGCCCGCCCGCCGCCGACGCGAAGGCCGCCGTCAGGGAACTGGCTGCGGCGGAGCGCCGTACCGCCGACGCCCACACAGCGACGCTCCTGAAGGCCCCGCCCGAGCTGGCCCGGCTGCTCGCGTCGATCGCCGCGGCGGGCGCCGCCCATGCCTACCTGCTGACCGAGCTGGCCAAGGAGACCTCGTCATGAGCGCGCAGACGCTGCAGGCGGCGCAGGCATCGCTGGCCGCCGAACATGCGGCGGTGTACGGGTACGGGGTGGTCGGCGGCCGGGTCACCGGCGGCCGCCGGGCGGAGGCCACGGCCGCCTACCACGCGCACCGGGCCCGGCGCGACGCGCTGGCGCGGACCGTGCGGGACCTGGGCGGTGAGCCGGTCGCTGCGGATTCCGCGTACGCTCTGCCGTTCGCGGTGCCGGACTCGGCGGCGGCGGTGAAGCTCGCCGCACTGCTGGAGGACCGGATCGCGGGCGTCTACTCCGATCTCGTGCGGGCTGCCGGAGGGCTGCTCAGGCGAGAGGCCGCGGATGCGCTGCGGGACGCCGCGGTGCGTGCGGCCCGCTGGCGGGGCAGCGGCGTACCCTTTCCCGGGCTTGCCGAGCGGTCCGCCGACGGAACCACCGGGACGGACCGGCCGACGGGGGCCGATGCGACGGCAGGGACCACTGCGACGGCCGGGGCAGGTCCGACGCACTGAAGAAGGCTCTGAAAGGGAACACAGCACGTATGGGTTTCGAACCGCCGCAGCGTCTGGTGCGAGCGCTCGGCGAGGTGTACGGGGATCCGGCCGCCGCCGACTGGCTCGCGCGGCTTCCCGCACTGACCGCCGAAGCGCTGGCCGCGAACGGGCCGGAGCTGACCGTGGAGCGGGTGGCCGCCCCCGGTGGGCGCAGCAGCCTGGTTCTGCTGGTGCGGCGCCCTGACGGCACCCCGGCGGCGCTGAAGATCGCTCCGTCCGGGGCCGCGCCCGAGCTGGAGAGGGCGGCGCTGGCGCACTGGAACGGCTGGGGTGCGGTGCAGCTCGTCGGCTCCGGTGACGGCGCGTTGTTGCTGGAGCGGCTGCATCCCGAGGTCTCGCTGCGTTCGCTGCCGGAGGCGAAGGCGCTGCTGGAGGCAGCGGGAACGGTGCGGCGGCTGTGGGTCGAGCCGCCTGCCGGACACTCCTTCGAGTCGGTCGAGGAGCGGACGGGCCGCCGGACGGAACCGATGCGGGCTGCCGCGAAGGCCGACCCGATGCTGGAACCACTGGTTTCCGCGGCTCTGGCGGCGCGCGCGGAGCTCGTCGCCCACTCCCCCGAAGTCCTGCTGCTGCATGGCAACTTCCGCCAGAGCAAGGTGCTGGCGAGCGAACGCGCGCCCTGGCTGACGGTCGGGCCGGAGCCGCTGGTCGGCGAGCGGGCCTACGACCTGGCGCGGCTGGTACGTGACCGGGTGGAGGACCTGATCGCGTCCCCCGGCGGCGCGGCGACCGCCCGTCGCCGGGTCAACAAGCTCGCGGATTCTCTGGATGTGGACCGGGAACGGCTCCATGGCTGGACGCTGTTCCGTGCGGTGGAGTCGGGCACCCGCGCGCTGGCCGTCGGCCGTCGCCGGGAAGGCGAGCTGACCCTGGAGTTCGCGGGCTGGCTGTAGCCGTCACGGCGAAGCCGCCCTGTTACGCACGGGCGAGGGCCCCCGCGCTGTCGGACAGCGCGGGGGCCCTCGTCGGTCTGGGCGGGCGTCAGCCCTGCACGAGACGGGCGATCGCCTCGTCGACCGTGAGCTCCTCGCGCTCGCCCGTACGACGGTCCTTGAGCTCGAGGACGCCCTCGGCCGAGCGGCGGCCCGCGACCAGAATCTTCGGCACACCGATCAGCTCGGCGTCGGTGAACTTCACACCGGGCGAGACACCGGCGCGGTCGTCGACCAGGACCCGGACGCCTGCGGCGCCGAGCTTCTCCGCGACATCGAGGGCCAGCTCGGTCTGGAGCGCCTTGCCCGCGGCGACGAGGTGGACGTCGGCCGGGGCGATCTCGCGCGGCCAGCACAGACCCTGCTCGTCGGCGGTCTGCTCGGCGAGTGCGGCGACAGCGCGGGAGACGCCGATGCCGTACGAGCCCATGGTGACGCGGACGGGCTTGCCGTTCTGGCCGAGCACATCGAGCTGGAAGGCGTCCGCGAACTTGCGGCCCAGCTGGAAGATGTGGCCGATCTCGATGGCGCGGTCCAGCTTGAGGCCGGTGCCGCACTTGGGACACGGGTCGCCCGCCTCGACAACGACGACGTCGAGGTAGTCGTCGACCTCGAAGTCGCGGCCGCAGACGACGTTCTTGGCGTGGGTGTCGGGCTTGTTGGCGCCGGTGACCCAGGCGGTGCCGGGAGCGATGCGCGGGTCGGCGATGTAGCGGACCTTCTCCAGGCCCTGCGGGCCGACGTAGCCGCGCACCAGGTCGGGACGGCCCACGAAGTCCTCGGCGGTGACCAGCTCGACGACGGCCGGGGCCAGGTGCTCGCCGAGCTTGCCGAGGTCGACCTCACGGTCGCCGGGGACGCCCACGGCGACAATCTCGCCGTCGACCTTGACCAGAAGGTTCTTCAGCGTCGCGGAGGCCGGGATCCCGAGGTGGGCGGCAAGCGTCTCGATGGTCGGGGTGTCCGGAGTGTCCAGCTCCTCGACGAGGCCGTGCGCCGAGCCGTCCACGGGGGTGGCCTTGAAGGTCACGGCCTCCGTGTTGGCCGCGTAGTCGCAGGCGGGGCAGTCGGCGAAGGTGTCCTCGCCGGCCGGGGCGGGCGCCAGGAACTCCTCGGACGCCGAGCCGCCCATCGCGCCGGACACCGCGGAGACGATGCGGTGGTCGAGGCCGAGCCGCTCGAAGATGCGGATGTAGGCGGCGCGGTGCAGCTGGTAGGCCTCGATGAGGCCCTCGTCGGTGGTGTCGAAGGAGTACGAGTCCTTCATCTGGAACTCGCGGCCGCGCAGCACACCGGCGCGGGGGCGGGCCTCGTCACGGTACTTGGTCTGGATCTGGTAGAGGATCACGGGCAGGTCCTTGTAGGACGTGATCTGATCCTTGACGACCTGGGTGAAGATCTCTTCGTGGGTGGGGCCGAGGAGGTACTCGGCACCCTTGCGGTCCTTGAGCCTGAAGAGCAGATCGCCGTACTCGTCGTAGCGGCCGCTCGCGTCGTACGACTCCTTGGGGAGCAGCGCCGGCAGCAGGACTTCCTGGCCGCCGATGGCGTCCATCTCCTCGCGCACGACGCGGGTGATGTTCTCCAGGACTTTCTTGCCCAGGGGCAGCCAGGTCCAGATTCCGGCCGCGGTGCGGCGTACGTAACCGGCCCGGACGAGCAGCTTGTGGTTGAGCGTCTCGGCGTCCGCCGGGTCGTCGCGCAGTGTCTTGATCATCAATCGGGACATGCGCTGGACCTGGGCCATGATGAACTCCTGCTCGGAAGGGTGATGTGCAGGAGGTTAGCCGGGTGGTACGGGCGGGCGGAAATCGATTGGCTCCGCCCTAGGCCCGGCGGCGCAGCGGAAGAGGCGCTCCCATCACCGCGTACGGCCTGGGAGCGCTGGGAAACAGCACCTGTCGGGCCAGGTCCCGGTAGCCGAGCGTGCGATACAGACCACGTGCCGGGCTCTCCGTGTCGATGGCGGAGAGGATGGAGCGGGGCTGGTCGACGGCGTCCGTGATGGTGGTGATCAGCGAGCGGCCGATGCCCTGGTTCTGGAACTCCGGGTGGACATGCAGTTCGGTGATCACGAACGAGTCGTCGAGCCACTCCTCGGAGCCGGTGGCGCGCAGATAGGGCTCGACGACGGTGGACCACCAGTGACCGCGCTCGTTCGGCATCCCGTACACGAACCCGATGAGCCGGCCGGTCGCGGTGGTCGCTCCGAGGGCGCGGGCACACCGGTGCTCGAGGTGTCTGAGGACGATGTGGCGGCGTACGTCGACCTCATTCCGCCCGAGTCCGAAGGCGACGGCCTGCACGGCAAGCGCCTCGTCCACGCGTGCGGCGAGATCGATCGGCCCGACCAGGACACTCGGAGTGTGGGCACCGCCCCCGGAAACTGCTGCCATGTGCCGAACCCTACTGTCCGGGCCGGGCTGCAGGATACGTGCCCGGGACGGCCGGGAGAACCTTCGAACGGGCCGGAACGGTGCGCGGGGCCCGGCCGGAGCGGTTCCCTTCGGCGAGGTCAGAACAGCACACTCATGAACGTGCCGACCTCACGGAAGCCGACCCGGGTGTACGCCTTGCGGGCCGCGGTGTTGTAGTCGTTCACGTACAGGCTGACGACGGGTGCGACATCGGCGAGTGCGTGGCGCAGGACCGCCGCCATACCGGTCTCGGACAAGCCGCGGCCACGGTGTTCGGGGGCGACCCAGACACCCTGGATCTGGCAGGCCTGCGAGGTGGCCGCGCCGATCTCCGCCTTGAAGACGACCTTGCCGTCCTCGATACGGGCGAAGGAGCGGCCGGCCCCGATGAGCTCTGCGACGCGTGCCTGGTAGAGGAGTCCGCCGTCACCGGCCAGCGGGGAGATGCCCACCTCCTCGGTGAACATCGCGACACAGGCCGGCATCAGGACCTCTATCTCGTCCTTGCGGATGCGGCGTACCAGAGGGTCGGGCGTCACATCGGCGGCGGGGCTCTCGGTGACCATGAGCGGCTGGTTGGCCCTGACTTCGCGGGCGGGACCCCAGCCGGGTTCGAGAAGCCGCCACAGCTGTGTGGTCTGTTCGGCGGGACCGACGATGGAGGAGCAGCGACGACCCGCCCGGCGGGCCCGGTCGGCGAAGGCCCTGACGGCCTCGGGGGTGGCGCAGATGGGGACGAGATTGGCGCCGGAGTAGCAGAGCGACCGCAGTCGGCCGTCGGCGTACCAGCCCCACATTTCGCCGCCGAGGCGCCATGGGTCGAGTCCTGCGATCTGAACCCGGGACGTCACAAATGCGTTGGCAACGGGCTCGCTCTCCAGGATGGCGAGCGCTGCGCCGAGGTCGCTGGGTTCGAGGACCCGGGTGGTGGTCTGCGTCAACACGAGGGGGCCTCACCATGCAGTCTGCTGATTTCCGCACTGTACCCAAAGAGGCTGGGAGGCGCCGCCCCATGCCTGTCACCGGTGTCTTCGGCCCACCGTGAGCTCGCTCACGACTGTGCCCCGCCGGGCGGTTCGTTCGCCGGGCGGGGCACAGCATGGGAGCGGGGGTCGGCCTCAGCTGATGGAGACCTCGGGCTCGCCGGAGCCGATGCCGTCCTTCTCCATCTGCTCGGCGATCTTCAGGGCTTCCTCGATGAGCGTCTCGACGATCTTCGACTCGGGAACCGTCTTGATGATCTCGCCCTTGACGAAGATCTGCCCCT